>DATDLO010000218.1:0-2048 GCA_036519215.1 Oxalicibacterium sp. | reverse complement strand
GCTGCGTTCCCGCAGTCATTTGTTTTCTGCTGACGGAATAGCCGGCTTTCCGCAAACGATGGAATCGTTCTGCGCCGCCGGCGAGGCAAACGTATTTCTTGGCCTGTGCAGATATGCGGAAAACGAAGATGCGGCGTGGCGGCATGTCGATTTCTTGGGCGCCGGTGCGATGTCCACGCATTCCGTGCCTTACGGCCGCTTCACCGGACAAGTTTTTCCCGTTGGTGCCGGCCCGTTACCGGCAAGACTGCCGCGTTACATCATCGAAATGATGCCCGACCGCAAGCTGGGAATGGCGGCAGACGAATCCGCGTATGTCTATCGGATCACAGCCGTCGGCTTCGGCGTTCGCGAAACCACGCAGGTGGCCTTGCAGACCATCTATCGTAAGGCAAGCCGATGAAGACGATGTTACGGCTACTGCTGCTGAGCGTGTCGTCTGCATCGATATTGCAGGCGGCGGTTGCAGCACCGCCGCCCGTTGCACTGGAAAACGAACCCTTGCACCTGCGGTCATGCCCGATGCCGTCTGCTGACGACTGGACAGAGACGACTTCGGTACAGGCTTTCGGCGAACAGGGCGTGGCAGTTTATCAGGCGGGCTATCGTCCGGACGGTAGCGGCAGCCTGAAGAAACGGCAGGCAGGACGGCAAACGGAAGCCGAATGGGATGCCGGCGTATTGCTGACTGGGCGTTCCGATGCGCGCAAGCTGTGGACGGCAAAGGGTGGCGGCGACAAGTTCGGTGGAATCCCGTTTGTATGGACGTCGTTGGATGCCGGTCAGAAGCTCGCCCTGGATCGTTCACCGGTTGACGGCAGCGATGACGGGCTTGGGCAAAAGCGATTGGATTATCTGCGGGGTGTACGTACGGACGAAGCAGGTTTTTTCAGGCGACGACAGCGCCTTCTGGGTGCGATCGTGCATGGCGTGCCTGTTTTCGCCGGAACATCGTCCACTGCGGCGGGCGATGTCCACGTTCATGGCGATGCATATCGCGAACGCCCAGAAGTCGTGTATGCCGGTGCGGGCGACGGCATGCTGCATGCGTTCGATGCAAAGAGCGGCGATGAATTGTTTGCCTATCTTCCCCATGCCGTCTTCGATCGCCTGCCGCTGCTGACGGCGGTCGACAGTACTGACGCTTTGCCGGTCGACGGTGGCATCGCGATCGGTGATGTACCGACCGACTTGGCCGGCAATCGCTGGCGCAGCATGCTGGTGGCTGGAATGGGACGCGGTGCGCAAGGCGTTGTTGCGCTGGATGTGACGGCGCCGACGGAATTCGACAGCAACGATGTGCGGTGGGAATTCACCGATGCGGATGACGCGGATATCGGCAACGTGATCGGCACACCGGTCGTCGCGAAATTTCGGACAGGGCTGCTACACAGTGTGCCGCAGTACCGTTATTTTGCGGTGGTGCCGGGTGGCGTCAACAGTCACATTGCCGATGGCGATGGCCGATTCAATCCGGCCGGCAAAGCTGCGCTGTTCCTGCTGGCGCTGGACAAACCGGCGAATGAACCGTGGCGAACCGGCGTCAACTATCTCAAATTCGTATTGCCGGCATTCGATGCCGGTCGCGCGAACGGCGTGATTGAATTGGCGCTGGCTACGGCGCCCGATGGTTCGGCAAGCGTTGCATACGCAGGCGATTTGCTCGGCAATCTGTGGCGTTTCGATTTCGGCGGCAGTACGCTGGACAGCCACTCTCCTCAATTGCTGTTCGTCGCGCGTGATGCTGCCGGCAATCGCCAGCCGATTACGCAACGGCCACGCATCGTGTTTGCGCCGGAGCGCGGATACATGGTGCTGTTCGGCACCGGCAAGTACCTGGAAAGACGCGATCTGGATCGCAGCACATATGCGGCGCAATCGTTCTACGGCATATGGGATCGCGATGGCGCGCGGATCGACGGCCGCGGCTCGCTGGTCGCCAGGAGCGTGCAACCGCAGGGCGACAGATACACGATTGTCGGCGAAGCCTTGATGTACGTGCCGGCCGGCAAGCGCGGCTGGTATCTGGATTTCCCGCAAGCGCAGCT
>DATDLO010000217.1:0-2720 GCA_036519215.1 Oxalicibacterium sp. | reverse complement strand
CGGGTGGAGGCAACCGTCCGGCGTAGCGCTGCTTACTTCAGGCCAGCGTCCTTGCGCAGGGCTTCGGCGCGGTCGGTCTTCTCCCAGGAGAAGGCGGTCGCGGTGTGCTTCTTGCCGGCGCCGTCGAGGTAGCTGATTTCCTGCGGCTTGCGGCCGAAGTGGCCGTAGGCCGCGGTGGCCTGGTACATCGGGTGGATCAGGTCGAGCATCTGGATGATGCCGTACGGACGCAGGTCGAAATGCTTGCGGATCAGCTTTTCGATCTTCTCGTCGCTGATCTTGCCGGTGCCGAAGGTGGTCACCGAGATGCTGGTCGGCTCGGCCACGCCGATGGCGTAGCTCACCTGCACCTCGCAACGGTCGGCCAGGCCGGCGGCAACGACGTTCTTGGCGACGTAGCGCGCGGCGTACGCGGCGGAACGGTCGACCTTGGACGGATCCTTGCCGGAGAATGCGCCGCCGCCGTGCGGTGCTGCGCCGCCGTAGGTATCGACGATGATCTTGCGACCGGTCAGGCCGCAATCGCCCTGCGGGCCGCCGATGACGAAGCGACCGGTCGGGTTGACCAGGAAGCGCGTGTCCTTCAGCCATTCGGCCGGCACTACCGGCTTGATGATTTCCTCGATGACGGCTTCGGTGATGCTCTTGTGCTCGATGTCCGGCGCATGCTGCGTCGACAGCACAATGGTATCGATCGAAACCGGCTTGCCGTCGACATAGCGCAGCGTGACCTGCGATTTCGCATCCGGGCGCAGCCATGCCAGACGGCCGTCCTTGCGCAGTTCGGCCTGGCGTTCGACGATGCGGTGCGCATAGTGGATCGCGGCCGGCATCAACTCTGCCGTTTCGTTGCAGGCGTAGCCGAACATCAGGCCCTGGTCGCCGGCGCCCTGGTCGAGGTCGATACCGGCGCCTTCATCCACACCCTGCGCGATGTCCGGCGACTGCTTGTCGTAGGCGACCAGCACGGCGCAGCTTTTGTAGTCGATGCCGTAGTCGGCGTTGTCGTAGCCGATGCGCTTGACCGTGTCGCGCGCAACCTTGATGTAGTCGACGTTGGCAGTCGTCGTGATCTCGCCGGCGAGGACGACGAGACCGGTGTTGCACAAGGTCTCGGCGGCGACGCGCGCCTTCGGATCCTGTTCGAAGATCGCGTCGAGAATAGCGTCGGAAATTTGATCGGCAACCTTGTCCGGATGACCTTCGGACACGGATTCGGAAGTAAACAGATAGTCGTTTGCCACGTGCAGGCTCCCTTTCTAAAAGTTGGTGGATGTCGCGGCCAACCTTACCGAGCCTGCGACGCTTTAGCGAAATTTGTATACCGCCTCGCAAGTTGTCTGATTAACTCGGCGGGAAAAACTGTGTGGTATTTTACGCGTCTTGAAAAAAATCGGCAAAATCGTTGCAAACCTTGCCGTATCAGCATGCTCGTTCTTCTCTTCCGCCTTCTGTCGTTCCTGCCGTTGCCGGTTTTGCATGCGATCGGTGCCGCACTCGGCTGGATCGTCTATCTGTCGTCGCCGCGCTATCGCCAGCGCCTGAAAGCCAATATCGCGCAAGCCGGTTTCGGCGATCATTTGCACGCTGCCGTCGGCGAAGCCGGCAAGAGCGCGCTCGAACTGCCGTTCGTCTGGTGCGCATCGCCGGATCGCGTGCTGAACAAGGTCCGCATCGAGAACTGGAATGTCATCGACGACGCACTGGCCGCCGGCAACGGCATCGTTTTCCTGACACCGCATCTCGGCTGCTTCGAGGTATCCGCACAGATAGCTGCCGCCCGCATGCCGCTGACCGTGCTGTATCGCCCGCCCAAGCAGGCGGCGCTGAAACCGTTGATCGAAGATGCGCGTGCGCGCCATAACCTTGCACTGGCGCCGGCCAACCTCGCCGGCGTGCGCAGCCTGTTCAAGGTATTGAAGCGCAACGGCGCCATCGGCCTGCTGCCTGACCAGGTGCCGCAAAACGGCGAAGGCGTGTGGGCCGATTTCTTCGGCAAGCCCGCCTACACGATGACGCTGCCGGGCAAGCTGGCGCAGATGACGAAAGCCGCCATCGTGCTCGCCTTCGCCGAACGGTTGCCGCGCGGACGCGGTTATGTGTTGCATCTGTCGTCGTTCACGCTGGAAGACAATCTGGCACCGGAACAACAGGCAAGCGCCATCAACGGCGCGATGGAACGCCTGATCGCGCAATGTCCGTCGCAATACCTGTGGAGCTACAACCATTACAAACGCCCATCCGGCGTCGCTGCACCGACTGCAGCCGTAGATGCGGGAGAAAAAGAATGACGATGCGCCTGCTGATCCTGCTGATGTGGCTATTGCACGGGCTGCCGCTGCCGGTCCTGGCCTGGCTGGGCGAACGCATCGGCGATCTTCTCTATGCGTTCAAGAAATCGCGCCGCCACATCACGCTAACAAATCTTCGCCTGTGCTTCCCCGAATGGACGGAAGAAAAACGCGAGCAGGTTGCGCGTCAGCATTTCCGCAATTACGCGCGCAGCGTGCTGGAACGCAGCATCCTGTGGTGGGCATCGGAAGCGCGGCTGCGCCGCCTGATCAAGGTGGAACCGGGCGTACCGCTGGCCGAAATCGCCGCCAGCCCGACCATATTGTTGTGTCCGCATTTCGTCGGGCTGGACGTCGCCGGCGTCGCCGTCATGCTGGAATCGTCGCTGTGCTCGATCTACACGAAACAGTTGAACGATGTCTTCGACG
>DATDLO010000216.1:0-2327 GCA_036519215.1 Oxalicibacterium sp. | reverse complement strand
GTCGCCGTTATGGTCGGCATCGACGACCAGTTCGGTCAGCATCATCGGCAGCTTCCCGGCCGGCATCGGCAGTGTGGTGGCGAGCGCGATGTGCACGGATTCCAGCTTTTTCTGCTTGCCGGCATACCAGCGGCGCAGCGACAGATAATGCGGCAGCGTGTCGTATTCGAGCGTCATGCGCGCGGCGCCGCGCAGCAGGTCGGGCGCGCCGTGCGGCAGCACCAGCGTGCGGTAGTCGGGCAGCGGTTGTGCCGGCGGCACATACCAGGCCGGCATGCTGGATTCGTTGGCGAGGATGAACCAGTAGAAGCCGAACGGCGGCAACGTCAGCAGATACGGCAACTGGCCGATCGGCGGGAAGGCGGTGCCGCCCAGCAGTTCGACCGGCACCTTGCCATTGAAGACGGAGAGATCGATCTCGACTGCCTGTGCAGCGTGCGACACGTTGGCTACGCACAGGATGGTTTCGCAATTGCCGTCCGCATCTTCGTGTTCGCGCAGGTAGGAGAGAATCTTGCGGTTGGTCGGATAGATCAGCTTCAGCGTGCCGCGGCCGAACGAGCGGTGTTTGCCGCGCACCTGCAGCATGCGGCGCATCCAGTTCAGCAGCGAATACGGATCGCTGTGCTGCGCCTCGACATTGTTTGCCTGGAAACCGTAGATCGGATCCATGATCGCCGGCAGCACCAGGCTTTGCGGATTGGCACGCGAGAAGCCGCCGTTGCGGTCCGATGTCCATTGCATCGGCGTACGCACGCCGTCGCGGTCGCCGAGGTGGATGTTGTCACCCATGCCGATCTCGTCGCCGTAGTACATGACCGGCGTGCCCGGCATCGACAGCAGGAAGCTGTGCAGCAGTTCGATGCGGCGGCGGTCGTGTTCCAGCAGCGGTGCGAGGCGGCGACGGATGCCGAGATTGATGCGTGCGCGCTTATCGGATGCGTAGTGGTTCCACAGGTAATCGCGCTCGCGGTCGGTCACCATTTCCAGCGTCAGCTCGTCGTGGTTGCGCAGGAAGAAGGCCCATTGGCAATCGTTCGGAATGTCCGGTGTCTGCCGCAAGATGTCGGTGATCGGAAAGCGGTCTTCCTGCGCCAGCGCCATGTACATGCGCGGCATCAGCGGGAAGTGGAAAGCCATCTGGCATTCGTCGTCGTCGCCGAAATACTGCTGCACGTCTTCCGGCCACATGTTGGCTTCGGCCAGCAGCATGCGGTCCGGATATTTTTGATCCATGTGCGCGCGTATCTTCTTCAGGATCGTGTGCGTCTCGGGCAGGTTTTCGTTGGTCGTGCCTTCGCGCTCGATCAGGTAGGGCACGGCGTCGAGTCGCAGGCCGTCCACACCCATGTCCAGCCAGTAGTCCATCACTTCGAGCACGGCCTTCAGCACTTCCGGGTTGTCGTAGTTCAGGTCCGGCTGGTGCGAATAGAAGCGATGCCAGAAGTAGGCGTTGGCGACCGGGTCCCAGGTCCAGTTGGATTTTTCGGTATCGCAGAAGATGATGCGCGTGCCGTCGTAGCCGACATCGGTATCGGCCCACACGTAGAAATTGCGCTCGGGCGAACCGGGCGGCGCATTGCGCGCGCGCTGGAACCACGGATGCTGGTCCGACGTATGGTTGACGACCAGTTCGGTGATTACGCGCAGGCCGCGTGCATGGGCGGCGTCGATGAAGCGGCGTGCGTCTTCCATCGTGCCGTAATCCGGATGCACGCCGATGTAGGCGGCGATATCGTAGCCGTCGTCACGACGCGGCGATGGATAGAACGGCAGCAGCCAGACCGTGTTGACGCCGAGCTGCGCGATGTAGTCGAGCTTGTCGATCAGGCCGGCGAAGTCGCCCACGCCATCGTTGTTCGCATCGAAGAAGGACTTGATGTGCAACTGGTAGATGACCGCGTCCTTGTACCACAGCGGATCGTCGGTGAAGCGTACCGACGGTTCGGCGGCGTCCTGTTCGGCAAGTTTTGCAGTGCGCGGATTGGTCATTGTTCTTTCCCTGTCTGCTGCGTGTGCGGCGCCTGATGTGGTGCTTGGGGTGCCGCCTGGTGCGGTATTGCTGTCCTGCCGCAGATGCGATTTCAGCCGGGGCGAAGGCGCCAGATTGCAAACGGCTGTTGCTGCGGATCAAGACGAATCTGTTGCTGTCTGCCGTGCCAGACGAAATGCGCATCGCTGGTTAGTTCTTCGACGTGTACCGCGCCATCGTCCGGCAGGCCGAAGCGCCACAGCGGCACATCGATCGCGGCCTCATGCGCGTGGGACGGATCGAGATTGATCGCCACCAGCAGTGCGTTGTCGCCGAAACGCTCGTCGTTGCCATC
>DATDLO010000215.1:0-3372 GCA_036519215.1 Oxalicibacterium sp. | reverse complement strand
TTGTCGCTCATCGTATTCTCCTGTTGAGGTTGCAATTGCATCTATTTTAGCGCCGGGCGACTGTCGCATGCATGGCCGGAATCGGCTTGCACGGCAACAAAGCGACGCAGGCCGCCATGCAAGCGGCGATAAGCGAACGGAAAAGGACATGCGGGAAACTTCATACCTGCGATAAACCGGCGCAGGCATCGGCGATCATGCGGAAAACAGGGTGTACACGATGATGTACAACACCGCATCGACACGGGATTCATGCATGAATGTGAGAAATTGCCGCACTTGTCGACGGAAACCGTCAAATAATCCTGTTGAACCGTGCTTTAAGTCTGTTCAAAGGGCATTGCCAGATTCCGGCCATGTCCGAGCGGGCGAAAATTTGCCATAATCCAAGGCTTGCCGACGTTGATACCGATACGCGCAGTGTCTGCATCGCGCAGGCTCTTGCTTCCTCCACAACAAATCCAACAGATCAGATTGCCATGTTTGCACCTTCCTTGATGGGCCGTCTTTCCTTCACGCACATTGCACCGAGCAAGCCGCCGTTCGAAAATCCGGGCCGCAATCATCTCGGCCTTTTCGCCGAACGCGATGCAGTGCTGTATGTGCCATCCAGCCTGCCGAAGGAAGGTCCGGTTCCGTTGCTGGTGATGTTCCACGGTGCGGGCGGCTTTCCGGAAAAGGTGCTGCCTTTCCTGGAAGAGCACGCGGAACGCGAAGGTTTTCTGATACTGGCACCGCAGTCGCTGTATCCGACCTGGGATATCGTCATCGGCGGCAGCGGCCCGGATCTGGAACGCCTGGAACAGGAGCTGACTGAAGTCTTTTCGCGTTACCAGATCGATACCAGTCATTTCGGTTTTGCCGGATTCTCCGACGGCGGCAGCTATTCGCTGTCGATGGGTATCACCAACGGCGACCTGGTCAGCCATGTGATCGTGTTTTCCGGCGGCTTCATGTCGGTCTTCATGCAGGAGGGCATGCCCAAGGTTTTCATCTCGCACGGATTGATCGATGAACAATTGCCGATCGAAACCAGCGGACGCAAGCATGCGGATCAGTTGAAAGCTGCCGGTTACGATGTCAGCTACGTGGAATTCAACGAAAAGCACATCATTCATCCGCCGATCGTCAAACTGGCAATCGACTTTTTCCTCGACCGGCCGGCTGCTGCGGCTGAATAACCGCAGCGTCGATAGTTTTTATAGCGACGGCACGCGCGTGATCTCCACGGTCACGTGCGCCAGCTCCTCATGGATGGCGAGCTGCCGGCGAAAATAATCCGGCTGTACTTCTTCGGCGACAGCCAGGCCCAGGATGCACGCGTATTTCTGCCGCCCCACGCGCCACACATGCAAGTCGCAGATGCGCGCGGCAACCGGGCTGGCGGCGACGACTTCGCGTATTTCATCGACAACCGGTGCATCCATTTCCGCGTCGAGCAATATGCGGCCGCTGTCGCGTATCAAGCCGACCGCCCACACGGATACCAAGACGCCGCCGACGATGCCCATGACCGGGTCCAGCCAGACCGCGCCGTACAGCTTGCCGCCGAACAGCGCGACGATCGCCAATACGGATGTCGCCGCATCCGCCACCACATGCAGATAGGCTGAACGCAGATTCAGGTCGTGATGATGGTGGTCATGGCCGTGATCGTGTCCGTGCCCATGTTCGTGGTGATGGTGATGATGATCGTCCTTCAACAGCCAGGCGCAAGCCAGATTCACCGCCAACCCGACGATAGCAAGAACGATCGCCTGATCGTAGTGAACGGCCTGCGGATGTAGCAACCGTTCGAACGATTGCCAGAACATCAGCGCCGCCACGCCGAGCAGCAGCAGGGCGCTGGTATAGCCGCCGAGAATTTCGATCTTCCACGTGCCGAAGGCGAAGCGCACATCCTGCGCTAGCCGCCTTGCTAGCACATAGGCCAGCGCCGACAGGCCAAGCGCCAGGGTGTGCGAACTCATGTGCCAGCCGTCAGCCAGCAATGCCATCGAATTGAACAGATAGCCGCCGGTGATTTCCGCAACCATCATCGTTGCCGTCAGGCCGAGTGCCCACAACGTCTTTCTTTCCGCCAGCGGGTTGCCGTCGTTGAAGACATGATCGTGAGTGAGATGACGATGGTCGAATGTGGACATGAGGCATTTCCTAATATACTGTACCCCAGTATATTATCAGTTTCCGTATCGGAGGATGGCATGTCACACATGACGAGCGACAACAGCAAACTGCTGGCGCGCGTACGGCGCATCAAGGGACAGGCGCAGGCACTGGAAAAGGCGCTGGAGCAGGGCTCGGACTGCGGCGCCATCCTGCAGCAGATCGCCGCCATCCGCGGCGCGGCCAACGGTCTGATGGGGCAGGTACTGGAAACGCATATCCGCGAACATCTGGGGCCGGACCAGGGCACTGCGGCACAGCGGCGCGACGATCTGGAGCAGGTGGTCGGCGTGTTGCGCTCCTACCTGAAATAGCGGCAGCCATACCGGCAAAAAGTGGTCTACGAAAACATGCCGTGCAAAACCGCCGTGCTACACTTTCGCGCATGAATCGCATCGTCAAGACGGCATTGCTGTGGCTGCTTGCGCTGGCATTGCCGGTGCAGGGATGGGCTGCAGCCACGCAAATTTCCTGTGCGCCGACGATGCACCAGCCAGCGCAAGCATCCGGCGGCACGTCGCACAAGATGGTGCATGCGCAAAATCACCATGCCACGCATGACGGTATGGACAAGGCAGCTTCAGCGGCAGCAGACATGCAGGATGATTCTTCGCCGATTTCTACCAAGTTCGGTGCCGCCAAATGCAGCGCCTGTGCTGCCTGCCATACCGGCCTGACCGCATTACCTTCCTCCACCGATTGGCCGTTGCCGGCCACCGATTCGATGCCGGTTGTTGTTGTGCCTGCATCGCCGTTCGTCGGCCACGTTCCCGACGGCATCAAGCGACCTCCCAGATCCGTTCTCGTCTAGTTTGTCCGGTTCCCGCCGGTCAAGGCTGACGTGTCTGTCCGTTTTGACGGATGGCGCGTCCGCCTGATCGCGGGCTCTTGATCTTCTCGAACGGGAACACCATGAAATCGATTTTTCTGCTGCCGGCATGGCTGCCGGCAGTCTCTGTGTTGAGCTTTGCGTTGAGCGTTCACGCGCAACCACCTGTCCCTGCATCGTCCGCCGATCCGGCCGATGCAACACATCCCATATCTGCACCTGCCTACCATTCTGCCTTCGACGGCTATCGCGGCATCGGTGAAACGACCGAGCCGACACCTCCATCCCGTAATGCCTGGCGTGCCGCCAACCATGCCGTGAACCAGGCAGACATGCATGGTGGACATATGCAAATGCCGTCGCCCGGAAATGACTCG
>DATDLO010000214.1:0-5965 GCA_036519215.1 Oxalicibacterium sp. | reverse complement strand
CAGGGAAAACGCTGCAGATCCGGCTGCTCGAACGTCAGCTGCGCGATCTGCACCAAATCGATGGGGGCAACGCCGGAAGCAATGCGTTCCGGATAGGCAAGCGCATGCGCGATCGGCGTGCGCATGTCGGGATTGCCGAGCTGTGCCAGCACCGAACCGTCCACGTAGGACACCATCGAATGCACGACACTCTGCGGGTGGATGACGACATCGATATCGGTTGGCGGTACACCGAACAGCCAGTAGGCCTCGATGACTTCCAGTCCCTTGTTCATCATCGTCGCCGAATCGACCGAAATCTTGCGGCCCATCACCCATTTCGGATGCGCAACCGCTTCTTCGCAAGTGACCTTGTCCAGCGTGTCCAGCGGGCGTTTCAGGAAAGGTCCGCCGGAAGCGGTCAGCAGGATTTTCGCGATGCCATGGTTTTGGGGAACGCGGCTGTAACCGGCCGGCAGGCACTGGAAGATCGCATTGTGCTCGCTGTCGATCGGCATCAGTACCGCACCGCTGGCAGTGACCGCATCCATCAGCAACTGACCGGACATGACTAGCGCTTCCTTGTTCGCCAGCAGCACCTTCTTGCCGGCGCGCGCTGCCGCCAATGTCGGCGCCAGTCCGGCTGCACCGACGATGGCGGCCATGACCGTGTCGCAAGCCGATGCAGAAGACACCCCACACAACGCCGCCTCGCCGTATTCGACTTGCGTTGCCACATCTTTTTCACGCAGCAGGCTGCGCAATTTTTGCGCTGATTCGGCATTGCCGACGATCGCGACCTGCGGCCGGAACTGCACGCACTGCTGCGCCAGTTCATCCACCCTGCTCTGCGCCGTCAACGCATAAACGGTATAGCGATCAGGGTGACGGGAGATGACGTCCAGCGTCGAAAGACCGATGGAACCGGTCGAGCCGAGAATGGTGATGTGCTGCATGAAATTACATCCAGTAGCTGACGAGAACGGCCAGCGGCAGGGTCGGCAGCAAGGCGTCGATACGATCGAGAACGCCGCCATGTCCGGGCAACAGATTGCTGCTGTCCTTCATGCCGGCGCGGCGTTTCAATTGGGATTCGAACAAATCGCCGACGATGCTGGCAGCTGTCATGAGGATCAGGATCGCGAGGAAACCGCCCCAGCCCCATTTCAGATAGAGCTGCACAGCAAACGTATCCTGCAAGGCAGGAGCCGCCAGCGTTGCAACGCCTGCCAGCAGCACGACGATCGCCCCACCGATTGCACCTTCCCACGACTTGCCCGGAGAAATCGACGGCGCCAGCTTGCGCTTGCCGAAGGCTTTGCCGCTGAAATAGGCACCGATGTCGGCCAGCCACACGATCGCCATCACGGAAAACATGTACAACGCTGAACGCGAGAACAATACGAGCACTGCGACGAAGGCGCCGAGGATGGCGACACCGTAGATGCCCATCGCCAGGCGATCGCCGACACCGCCCGCCGGCGGCAGTCCGATCGCCAGCGACGGCGCCAGCCGCAATCCCCAGATCACGACGCAAAGCGCCGGCAGCAAGGGCCCGTCGATACGGCCGAACAGGACCAGCCAGGCAAAGGCAATCGTCCACAATGCCGCGCCGATCGCCGGATGGCGATTGCCGAACAAGCGCAGGCACTCCCATGCCGCGGCGGCAAAGAAAGCGATTACCAGCAGCGTGAATACCAGCGGATGACCGGAAAAGATTGCCAGCAGCAGCACGGCCAGCAAAATGACTGCCGTGATGATCCGCGTTTTCAGCATTTGACTGCCGCCGCCTGTTCGGTCAGCTGTTCGCTGGTACGACCGAAGCGTCGTTCACGCCTCCGGTAAGAGACGAGCGCTCGCTCCAGCGCAGCCGCATCAAAATCCGGCCAGTAGGTTTCGGTAAAATACAGCTCGGTATAGGCGAGCTGCCACAGCAGGAAGTTGGAAATCCGCTCCTCGCCGCCGGTGCGAATGAAGAGATCGGGTTCAGGTGCGTAGGCCATCGACAGATGCGGCGCCAGCATTTCCTCGGTGAACGTGGTAACGCCCGGATTAGCCGCCACCATCCTGGTGGTCGCCTGCATGATGTCCCAGCGGCCGCCGTAATTGGCACAAACGGTAACCGTCATCCGCGTATTGCCGGCCGTCTTGCGTTCGGCAGAAGCGATCATTTGCTGCAATTTGTCGTCGAAGCGATCGAGATCGCCAACGATCTTCAGCCGAATGCCGTTCGCATGCATCTTGGCGACTTCACGCTCCAACGCCGTCATGAACAGGCGCATCAGCACGCTGACTTCTTCCTGCGGCCGGCGCCAGTTTTCCGAACTGAAGGCAAAGAAAGTCACATATTCGACGCCCGCCTTCGCACAAGCTTCCACCACGCCGCGTACCGCCTCCACGCCCTTCGCATGGCCGGCAACGCGCGGCATGAAGCGCTTTGTCGCCCAGCGTCCATTGCCGTCCATGATGAGCGCAATGTGGCGCGGCACCAGCGATACTTCCGGCACGGTCTGGGTTGAACTCTTCAGCGTCATGAGCGGGCAACCGGAATGGAGAGAGAAATAGAGAACCGGCTCAAACCGTCAACACTTCTTTTTCTTTTTCGGCGACCATCTTGTCGACTTCGACAACAAACTTGTCGGTTAGCTTCTGTACATCATCCTGCGCACGACGCTCGTCGTCTTCCGAACAAGCCTTATCCTTCACCAGCTTCTTCAGCGATTCGTTGGCGTCGCGGCGGATATTGCGGATCGCGATCTTCGCATCCTCGGCTTCGCTCTTGACCAGCTTGACCATCTCCTTGCGGCGCTCTTCAGTCAGGGGCGGCGTCGGCACGCGAATCAGATCGCCTTGCGTCGACGGGTTCAGGCCCAGATCGGATTCGCGAATCGCCTTCTCAATGGTGGCGACCATTTTCTTTTCGTACGGCTGCACGCCGATCGTGCGCGCATCAACCAACGTCAGGTTGGCCACTTGCGGCAGCGCCGTCGGCGTGCCGTAGTATTCGACCATCACGTGGTCCAGCAGGCCGGTATGTGCACGGCCTGTGCGTACCTTCGCCAGATCGCTTTTCAGCGTCTCGATGGACTTCTGCATTTTCTGTTCGGCGATTTTTTTTGTATCTGCGACAGTCATTACTGCTCTCCTATTTACTGCAAATTGGACTGGATTGGGCTGCCGGCGTTCCCGGCATCAACATCTCCAGTGTTACAGGCTGTATCAGACGTGCACCAGCGTGCCCTCGTCTTCGCCCATCACGACGGATTTCAACGCACCCGGCTTGACGATGGAAAACACCTTGATCGGCAGGCGCTGGTCGCGGCACAGCGCAAAAGCCGTCGCATCCATCACCTGCAGGTGTTTGGAAATCGCCTCGTCGAAGCTAATCGTCGAATAACGCGTCGCCGTAGGATCCTTGTTCGGATCGGCGCTGTAGACGCCATCCACCTTAGTCGCCTTCAGCACGATCTCGGCTCCGATCTCGGAACCGCGCAACGCAGCCGCGGTATCGGTCGTGAAGAACGGATTGCCGGTACCGGCCGCGAAGATGACGATCTTGCCCTCTTCCAGGTATTGCAACGCCTTCGGACGCACATAGGGCTCGACCACCTGCTCGATGCCGATCGCCGACATCACGCGCGCCGTCATGCCGATCTGACGCATCGCATCGGCCAGCGCCAGCGAATTCATCACGGTCGCCAGCATCCCCATGTAATCGGCCGTTGCGCGATCCATGCCTTGCGCACCGGGCGCCACGCCGCGGAAGATATTGCCGCCGCCAATGACGATCGCCAGTTCCACGCCCAGTTTTGCGACTTCCGATACATCCGCCACCATGCGCTCGATCGTCGCGCGGTTGATGCCGTACGGATCGTCTCCCATTAACGCCTCGCCCGAAAGTTTAAGGAGAACGCGTTTGTATGCTGGGGTCGTCATGGGCTGGATTCCTTGTATTGTCCGTTTTTTTGCCAGGGCCGGGTTCCGGTATTGCGGTACTGCATTCCGTCCTGCGGCTGCCGGCGATTGCGCCGCATACGGAATCTTAATCGGTAATGCGCCATTCGCGCATTATCGAAACGTCATCAGGTGCGATTTGGCCGATGACGTTAAAAAAACGGGCCTTGCGGCCCGCTTTCTGCTTACGCCTGCTTCGCAGCGGCAACCTGCGCCGCGACCTCTGCAGCGAAGTCGTCCTGTTTCTTCTCGATGCCTTCGCCGACGACGAACATCTTGAACGATTTCACGGCGGTCTTCGTTTCTTTCAGCATCTGTTCGACGGTTTGCTTGTCGTTCTTCACGAACGGCTGGTTCAGCAGCGAAACTTCCTTCAGATACTTCTGAACCGAACCTTCGACCATCTTGGTGGCGATATCAGCCGGCTTGCCGGATTCGGCAGCCTTCTGCTCCGCAACCGAACGCTCCTTGGCGATCAACTCGGCCGGCACGTCGCTGGCAGCCAGCGAAACTGGTTTCATCGCGGCGATGTGCATCGCGACATCCTTGCCGACCTGCTCTTCTGCGCCGTCGAAATCGACGATGACGCCGATACGCGAGCCGTGCAGATAAGAAGCCAGTTTACCGGCGGTTTCGAAGCGTACGAAACGGCGGATCGACATGTTTTCACCGATACGGCCGATCAGTTCGGTACGCGTTTCTTCGGCGGATTTATCACCCACCTTGACATCGCCCAAGGCTGCCACATCGGCAGGATTGGCTTCGGCAACTGCCTTGGCCAGTGCGTTGGCAAATGCCAGGAAATCGTCGTTCTTGGTCACGAAGTCGGTTTCGCAGTTGACTTCGACCATGGCGCCGACATTGCCGGTCACGTAGGTAGCGATCACGCCTTCGGCGGTGACGCGGGAGGCGGCTTTCGATGCCTTGCTGCCCAGCTTGACGCGCAGGATCTCTTCCGCGCGCTCCATGTCGCCGTCAGCCTCCGTCAGCGCCTTTTTGCATTCCATCATCGGCGCGTCCGTGCGTGCGCGCAGTTCGCCTACCATTGCTGCAGTAATAGCTGCCATTACAATCTCCTAACTTGGGGACGCCCCTCAGACGTCCTCGATACGAATATGTTCAACATGCGCTCGAAAAAAAGGGGCGAACCGCTGTTGCCCCTTTCCTTGTTCTGACGCGCAAACCATCAGAGAGACAGGGATTACGCCTGCTCTTCGACCTCGACGAACTCGTCGCCGCCCTTGATCGATTCGACCAGATCGTTGGTCGCGTTGGCGCGGCCTTCGAGGATCGCATCGGCAACGCCGCGTGCGTACAGCGTGATGGCTTTCGACGAATCGTCGTTGCCCGGGATCACGTAAGCCACGCCTTCCGGCGAGTGGTTGGTATCGACCACGCCGATGACCGGGATGCCCAGCTTGGCGGCTTCGGTGATCGTGCCCTTGTGGTAGCCGACGTCGATGACGAAGATCGCGTCAGGAATGCCGCCCATATCCTTGATGCCGCCAATGGATTTTTCCAGCTTGGTCTTCTCGCGCTCGTACATCAGCGCTTCCTTCTTGCTCATCTTGGCCAGGGAACCGTCTTCGCTGGCAGCTTCCATGTCCTTCAGACGCTTGATCGAAGTCTTGATCGTCTTGAAGTTGGTCAGCATGCCGCCCAGCCAGCGCTGGTCGACGTACGGCATACCGGCGCGCTGCGCTTCGGCGGCGACGATGTCGCGTGCCTGACGCTTGGTACCGACCATCAGGATGGTGCCGCGGTTGGACGACAGTTGGCGGATGTACTTCATCGCCTCCTGGTACATGCCCAGGGTCTTTTCCAGGTTGACGATATGAATCTTGTTGCGATGACCGAAGATATACGGGGCCATCTTGGGGTTCCAGAAGCGGGTTTGGTGGCCGAAATGGACACCGGCTTCCAGCATTTCACGCATTGTTACGGACATTTAATTCTCCAGGGTTAAGTCTTGAGTCCGGCCAGTCACCCGTAAGGCACCCTTTTGCGGCCGGATTCGCGATTTGAATAAAAA
>DATDLO010000213.1:0-5416 GCA_036519215.1 Oxalicibacterium sp. | reverse complement strand
ACAGCTTCGATGAAGAGGATGTCGAGAATCCCGACGCGATGGATGCGCTGGACGAAATCATGGATCGCCTGCGCGAGCTGATGACCGGCCAGCGCGTGCTGGAACTGGCTTGCGGTGACGGCTACTGGACCGACGAACTGGCCGAATATGTGGGATCGGTGCTGGCGACCGACGTCAATCCGAATTTGCTGGAACTGGCGAAGACGCGCGAGCTTCCCGAGGAAGTCGTGCAGTTTGCCGTCGCCGATGCGCTCGATCCGCAGGTGGATGGCAGCTTTACAGCCTGCTTTGCCGGCTTCTGGTGGTCGCACGTGCGCCGGCAGGATCAGGCCGATGTGATTGCACGCCTGACCAAGGTGGTCGGCAAGGGCGGTTTGCTGGTACTGGTCGACAATTCCTTCATCGAAGGCGAAACCGTGATCGCGCGCACCGATGCGGAAGGCAACACCTACCAGATCCACACCGTGCCGGGCGGCGAGCGCTATGAGATCGTCAAGAATTATCATACCGACAGCACGCTGCGCAAACGGCTGGGGCCGTTGCTGCGCGACATGCGCGTGCATCGTTACGATCATTACTGGATGCTGACCGCCAGATTGAAATAGGCGGCAAAGGAGCAGGCATGAGATCCACCAAGGCCACGGCCGCCGTCGAGCGGTTGAAGGAACGCAGCGGCAACGAACACTACGCGATGGTGATGACCGGCGACAGCCTGTTCTATCTGGTCGATCGTTCTGGAGAACAGGAACAGGTTGTGAGCGACCGCTTGCCGCTCGAAGAATTCGTCACCTTCGTCAAGACGTTCGGCCCGCAGAAACCGCGCAAGGCGACGAAGTCCGACCTTGCTTTCGAAAAGCAGCTGGTCAAGAAGCCGGCGGCAGATAAGTAAATAAGTAAATAAGCAACCGATGGTACAGCAGGGTTTCGATACCATCGCCCTCGATCGCGCATCCGGCGAATGCGTGTTGACGCTGATCGACCATCTGCCCTGGGATGCGCAGCATCTGTACGATTTGCAGCAGCGCATCAATCTCTGCCTGCGAACAATCGAAAGCGGTGAACTGTTCCTTTCCCATCCCGATGCCGCCGATGGCGATTTCGCCATCGTGCTGCGCTGCATACACGAACCCGATACGGAGGCGCGTGCCTTCCTGGAGCAGGCGCGCGAAATGCTGGATGAAGCCGGCTACCGGCTGCGTTACGGGCCGTTCGGTTCGGCGTATGCCTCTGCTTAACGTATGGCCGACATCGGCTGCCGGATACGGTATGCTTCAGCCACGGACACATCGCCGCACTTCGGTGCCGCGTATGTATCCTGAATGTATCTCTCTGAATATTCCGAAGCCTGAAGCGTGATTCACTTTTACAAGGACAGAACATGAGACAAGCATCCCGCGGCAGTAAACTTCTTCTTTGCGCCCTGGCGGCGGCTAGTTTTTCCGCCAGCGCCCTGGCACAGAGCTGGCCGAATTCCACCGTTACCGTCGTCGTCCCCTGGCCGCCGGGCGGCCCGTCGGACATCGCGGCCCGTCCGATCGCCAAGCGCCTGACGGAAGATCTGGGCCAACCGTTCGTGATCGACAACCGCGGCGGCGGCGGCGGCAATATCGGCAGTGCTGTCGTGGCACGTGCCCATCCGGACGGCAATACGCTGTTGATCACGTCCAGCGCACCTATCGTCATCAACCCGAGTTTGTACAAGAAGATGCCGTTCGATCCGGCGAAGGATCTGACGCCGATCACCAACCTGTTGCGCGTGCCGCTGGTGCTGGTTGCCAATCCGGCGGTGCCGGCCAACAACCTGAAGGAATTGATGGCCTACATCCAGTCGAAGAAGGGCGATTTTTCGTATGCGTCGGCGGGCTCTGGTACGCCGCAGCACATGACGGGCGAACTGTTCAAGAGCGTCACGCATCTCGACATGACGCACGTGCCGTACAAGGGTTCGGCGCCGGCGATTTCCGATCTGCTGGGCGGCCATGTGCCGATCATGTTCGACAGCATGATCGCGATCATGCCGCACATCAAGAGCGGCAAGGTCAAGGCAATCGCGGTTTCCGGCGACAAGCGTTCGCAACTGCTGCCTGACGTGCCGACCTTCGCCGAATCGGGTCTGCCGCAGGTGGTGTCGTATGCATGGTATGGCTTCTTTGCGCCTGCCGGCACACCAAAAGCCGTGGTCGACAAGATCAATGCTGAAACGCTGAAGGCGATGAAAGCACCGGAATTCCAGCGGATTCTGGCCGATACCGGCTCGGATTATGTCGGAGATACGCCGGAGAACTTTGCGAAATTCGTGAAGGACGAATCGATCAAATGGTCGAAGGTCGTCAAGGAGAGCGGTGCGACGGTCGATTGATCCAGGTGCCGAAAGCCAAAAAAAGCCCGTCCAAGACGGGCTTTTTGTTTGCTTCACATAGTTTATTTAGCTGCATGGATGACGCGTGACGACAATACGACGTCCTCTGGCCGCAATACATGACCGTCTTCGGACAGCATTTCGATTTTGCGTAGCGGTCGTCGGTTCTTGACGTCCAGCAGCACCGAACCGATTTCGCCCGGATCGAACATGTGTTCGCCACCCCACTGGCTTAACGCCGCCAACACCGGCATCAATGCCTTGCCTTTCTCGGTCAGCACGTATTCCTGATAGGCGCTACCGTCCGATGCCGCTTCTACCGTCATGATGCCTTGCTCGACCATGCCCTTGAGCCGGGCGCTCAGGATGTTCTTTGCCAAGCCCAGATTGCGCTGGAATTCGCTGAAGCGGCGGATGCCGCCGAGCGCATCGCGAATGATCAACAGCGACCACCAGTCACCGATCACATCCAGCGATCGTGCAACAGCGCAGGTATCTCCTTGCAAGCTTTTGCGTTTCATTGCGGCTCCTTGTTAATCGGTTCTGCCTATATGTTCGATAAGAAAAATTGTATGCGATAAGGTTTAATAATAAAACCAAATGATGTTATATTCGGTTTCGATATTAAACCGTTCTTCAATTCTGGTGTGAGGCAGATGACAAAATTGCTGAAACATCGGCTTTTTTATCAACAATATAGTTGCATTATTAAACCTAAATATGGAGTAAATCATGAGACTCAACGGTAAAACGGCATTCATCACCGGCGGTAATAGCGGTATTGGTCTGGCAACTGCGCGCCGGTTCATTGCCGAAGGCGCGAAAGTGGCGATTACGGGGCGTAGCCGTGAAACGCTGGATGCGGCATCCGCGGAACTTGGCCCTGATCTGCTGGCGATTCAGGCAGATGTGACGGACGTGCAAGAAATCGACCGTGCGGTAAAAGAAGCGGCGCAGGCATTCGGTCATATCGATATTGTTTTTGCCAACGCGGGCATCGGCGGCAGCACACCGATTGGCGGTACTACACTTGCGGCATTCGAGAACATCATCAAGACCAATCTGACCAGCGTCTTTTTCACCGTGCAGTCGGCGCTGCCGTATCTGCGCGACAAGGCATCGATCATTCTCAACGGATCGGTGCTGGCCTTCACCGGCAATCCGGGATCGTCCGCCTATGCTGCCACCAAGGGCGCCGTGCGTTCGATGACCAGCGTACTTGCGGCAGAACTTGCGCCACGCGGCATTCGTGTCAATCAGGTATCGCCCGGTGCGACGCGGACGCCGATCTGGTCGGAAAGGGCACCAAGCCCAGAACAGCGGGCGGTCCTGGATAAGCATTTGACGATGGGGATTCCGTCCGGGCGTCTGGGCGAACCGGAAGAAATTGCCAACACCGTCCTGTTTCTTGCTTCCGACGAATCGTCCAATGTGACGGCGGCCGATATAGCCGTCGACGGTGGCGCAGCAGGTGCGCCTCTTGGTGCGCTTATCTATCGTTCGTAATCGCGTCAGTCGCGCAGCGTTGCGATCACGGGTGCGTGGTCTGACGGTTGCTCCCATTTGCGGGGCACCTTGTCGATCACGCAGGCGATGCAGCGTTCCGCCAGCGGCTGCGTCAGCAGAATGTGATCGATGCGCAGGCCCATGTTGCGGCGGAAGGCCATCTGGCGATAGTCCCACCAGCTGTAGAGTTTTTCCGCTTGCTCGAACATGCGGAAGGCATCCTTCATCTCCAGCGACAGCAGGTCGCGGAAGGCGTTGCGTTCCGGTTCGGATACGTGCGTCTGGCCTTCCCATGCGGCGGGATCGCAGACGTCGCGATCTTCCGGTGCGATGTTGTAGTCGCCCAGCAGCGCCAGTTGCGGATGTGCGGCACATTCGACTTTCAGCCAGTCGTGCAGCGCCTTCAGCCATTGCATCTTGTAGGTGAATTTTTCCGAATCCAGCGACTGGCCGTTCGGAATGTAGACACAGACGATGCGCATCCCTTCGATGGTCGCCGCGATGATGCGTTGATGATCGTCCGGGAACAGCGGATTGTTCTTCACCACATCGGCGATCGGATGGCGCGACAGGATGGCGACACCGTTGTAGGTCTTCTGGCCGGAGAAGGCGGCGTGATAGCCGGCTGCCTCGATTTCGGCGATTGGGAATTTGTCATCGGTGAGCTTGAGTTCCTGCAGGCACAGGATGTCGACCGGATTTTCCTCCAGCCATTTCAGGACATGCGGCAGGCGGACCTTGAGAGAGTTGACGTTCCAGGTGGCAATCTTCATGTGATGGAGAATTTCCTTGTTTCAAATGCTTGTGGATGCGGGCCGCGCATGTGGTGCTGTCTGGCTACCCGAGGTCGACGGATCGGCAGTTGCCGATTTTATTGGAAATGCGGGGCGATCCGGGATTGCAGAGCGTGATTCAGGTACGCGGCAGATCGGTCGGCAGCTTGTCCGGACGATTGCCCATCTGCCACGCATACCACAGGCTTTGCGCAATACGTTGTGCCGCTCCCCTGGCGCGTTCGCGCAGCGCCGCATTCGGTTGCGCCGCCAGCGTTTCGTCGAACAGCGACAGCCAGCGCTCGAACATCGCGGGACTCAGCTCGGGCAACGCAACGTGCTTCTGCATCGGCGTGCCGGAATAGCGGCCGGTGCCGCGCAGGATGGAAGTCCAGAAATCGGTCAGCAGCGCGAGGTGATGGTCCCAGTCCTCGATGCGGGCATTGAAGATCGGCCCGATCAGGTCGTCGCGCCGGACCTTTGCGTAAAACTTGCGGACGAAATCGGCGACTTCCTCGTCCGTGCAGAGTTCAGGTGAAATCATTTTGCATCTCTCGAAACGCTATTTGCCGACGGCCGTCCAGACCCGGTTTCCGGCGGGCGGCGACTTGCTGAACGGACGGCCTTCCCGTAGAATCCTTGCACCATTTCGTCTCACGTAACTGGCGAAAATCGGTGGATTTTCCCGAATGTTGCCGGAAGATCGCACCGAAAAGGTGGAAGCCCACCGTGAAGCGTGAGATCAGATCCGCCGTGCGCCTGGGCAGCCGAATGGAAG
>DATDLO010000212.1:0-4316 GCA_036519215.1 Oxalicibacterium sp. | reverse complement strand
GATCCGGCTGGCGCGTGGCGCTGGATACGGCGGTGCTGACCCAGTATGCAGTGACGATCGGGTTGATTCCGTTGACGATGCTGTTGTTCGGCCAGGTGTCTCTGGTGAGCCCGATCGCCAATGCGATTGCGATTCCGCTCGTCAGTTTTTTCGTGACGCCGCTGGCACTGGTCGGCAGCGTGCTGCCGGAGCCGTTGTCGGATTGGTGCCTGTTGTCGGCGCATTTTCTTGTCGAATGGCTGGCATACGGTTTGACGTGGTTGTCCGGTTTGCCGTTTGCGGTATGGACGGCGCCGTTGCCGACGTGGTGGATGTTTGCGCTGGCCATGCTTGGCACGCTGTGGATGCTGGCGCCACGCGGCTGGCCGGCGCGTTATCTGGGTCTGCTGACGTGGTTGCCGTTGCTGCTGAACGCACCGACGCATCCGCGTGCCGGCGAGATGTGGGTGACTGCCTTCGATGTCGGGCAAGGCATGGCGTTGCTGGTCGAAACGCAAAACCATCGATTGCTGTATGACACGGGCCCGGCCTATTCTCCGGAGAGCGATGGCGGCAATCGTGTCGTTGTGCCGTACCTGCGCGCACGCGGGATCGCATCGCTGGACGGTATCGTGGTTTCGCACAGCGATACCGATCACGCGGGCGGTGCGCTGTCCGTTTTGGAAAACGTCCAGGCCGGCTGGCTGACATCGTCGCTGTCGCCGGGGCATCCCGTCGTCGTTGCGGCGCGTGAACATAGCCGATGCGAAGCCGGAGCGGCGTGGCAATGGGATGGCGTGCAATTCGAGATGCTGCACCCTGCGGCAGAAACGTACGACAATCCGTCGGGCAAGCCGAATGCGCGCAGCTGTGCGTTGAGAATTACGGCAGGCGGACGAGCTATTCTGCTCGCCGGCGATATCGAGGCAGCGCAGGAAGCCGAATTGCTGACCAATGATGCCGGTCGCCTGCGCGCGGACGTGCTGCTTGCGCCGCATCACGGCAGCGGTACGTCGTCGACGCCAGCCTTCCTGCGTGCGGTCGATCCGAAGATCGCGTTGTTCCAGGTCGGCTATCGCAACCGCTATCGCCATCCGAAGCAGGAGGTGTTCGATCGTTATGGCGAATTTGGCATCACGCGGCTGCGCAGCGACACATCGGGTGCCGTCACGTTGCGCTTCGGTTCGTCGCTGGACGTGGCCGAGTACCGAAAGGAGCAGCCGCGATATTGGTATGAGCGCTAATCCGGCAGGATAGGGGTGAACACGCTTTTTAATCGCGCCCCGCGTTCAAGAAGCGTGTGCCTTGCGGTATAATTTGAATTTCCCGCACGTGCCGTTCGGCACCAATTGCAATGACCAAGTTTGTATTCGTCACTGGCGGCGTGGTTTCATCCCTGGGTAAGGGGATTGCCGCCGCTTCCCTCGCTGCGATCCTCGAATCGCGCGGCCTCAAAGTCACCCTGCTCAAGCTCGATCCCTACATCAACGTCGATCCCGGCACGATGAGCCCGTTCCAGCACGGCGAAGTGTTCGTCACCGACGACGGCGCAGAAACCGATCTGGATCTCGGCCACTACGAGCGTTTCGTCACCGCGAAGATGCGCAAGGTGAACAACTTCACCACCGGCCAGATCTACGAATCCGTGATTCGCAAGGAGCGTCGCGGCGAGTATCTGGGCAAGACCGTGCAGGTGATTCCGCACATCACGAACGAAATTCAGGATTACATTCATCGCGGCGCCGAAGGTTCCGATGTTGCCCTGGTGGAAATCGGCGGCACGGTCGGCGATATCGAATCGCTGCCGTTCCTCGAAGCCGCGCGTCAGCTGAGCCTGCGTGCCGGCCGCAATGCGACCGCTTTCGTGCACCTGACGCTGGTGCCGTTCATCGCTTCCGCCGGCGAACTGAAAACCAAGCCGACACAGCACAGCGTGCAGAAGCTGCGCGAAATCGGTATCTCGCCGGATGCCTTGCTGTGCCGCGCCGACCGCCGCATTCCGGACGACGAGCGGGCGAAGATTTCGCTGTTCTCCAATGTGCAGGAAGAAGCCGTCATCTCGGTGTGGGACGTCGACACCATCTACAAGATTCCGCAGATGCTGCTGGATCAGGGGCTGGATCGCATCGTCTGCGACAAGCTCGGCCTGGCGCCGCAGCCGGCCGATCTGTCGATCTGGAGCAAACTGGTTCACACGCTGGAAAATCCGAAGCACACCGTCACCATCGGCATGGTCGGCAAGTATGTCGATCTGACCGAGTCGTACAAGTCGCTGACTGAAGCACTGCGTCACGCGGGTATTCACACGGAAAGCCGCGTCAACATCGAATACCTGGATTCCGAGGAAATCGAAGCCGGCGGCCCGCAATGCCTGGCGAAGTACGATGCGATCCTGGTGCCGGGCGGTTTCGGCAAGCGCGGTGTGGAAGGCAAGATCGCTTCGGCCCGTTTCGCGCGCGAAAACAAGATTCCTTACCTTGGCATCTGCCTCGGCATGCAGGTTGCGCTGATCGAATATGCACGCCATATGGCCGGCCTGACCAAGGCCAATTCCACCGAATTCGATCCGGATACCGAACAGCCGGTCGTCGCGCTGATCAACGAATGGCAGAATCACGACGGCAAGGTCGAGCGCCGCGATGCCAATTCCGATCTGGGCGGCACGATGCGCCTGGGCGCGCAGACCTGCGCGGTGAAGGCAGGTACGCTGGCGGCCGAAATCTACGGCGACACGGTGACCGAGCGTCATCGCCATCGCTACGAGGCGAATAACCATTATCTGGGCCGCGTCGAGGACGCCGGTCTGGTCGTATCCGCGCGCACGCCGACCGAATCGCTGTGCGAAATCATGGAACTGCCGCGCAGCGGCGATAACGCCCATCCATGGTATGTCGGTGTACAGTACCACCCGGAATTCAAGTCAACGCCGCGCGATGGACATCCGTTGTTCATTTCGTTCATCAAGGCCGCGCTGGCGCATAAACAAGAGCAGGCGAAAAAAGTCGCGTAAGGAAAAGTCCGCGCATGTGCGTGCATTCACATGTGCATGAAGCGGAACCAAACGGAACATTACGAACAAGAATTTGCTAGGAGAAATGGATGAGTGCAATTGTTGACATCATTGGCCGTGAAGTGATCGACTCCCGCGGCAACCCGACCGTCGAATGCGATGTACTGCTGGAATCCGGCGTCATGGGCCGTGCGGCCGTGCCGTCCGGTGCATCGACGGGATCGCGCGAAGCGATCGAGCTGCGTGACGGCGACAAGAGCCGTTACATGGGCAAGGGTGTACTGAAGGCCTGCGAAAACATCAATACCGAAATCTCGGAAGCGATCATGGGTCTGGATGCCAACGAACAGGCATTCCTGGACCGTACGCTGATCGACCTCGACGGTACCGAGAACAAGGCCCGCCTGGGCGCGAATGCAACGCTGGCCGTCTCGATGGCGGTGGCAAAAGCTGCAGCCGAAGAATCCGGCCTGCCGCTGTACCGCTACTTCGGCGGTTCGGGCGCGATGCAGATGCCGGTGCCGATGATGAACGTCATCAACGGCGGCGCGCATGCGAACAACACGCTGGACCTGCAGGAATTCATGATCATCCCGGTCGGCGCACCGAGCTTCCGCGAAGCGATCCGCTACGGCGCTGAAGTGTTCCACACGCTGAAGAAGATCATCAACGACAAGGGTCTGTCGACCGCGGTCGGCGACGAAGGCGGTTTCGCACCTTCCGTCGAAAACCACGAAGCTGCGATCAAGCTGATCCTGCAGGCGATCGAGCAAGCCGGCTACGAGCCGGGCACGCAGATCGCGCTGGGCCTGGATTGCGCGGCCAGCGAGTTCTACAAGAACGGCAAGTACGAGCTGCATGGCGAGGGCCTGACGTTGTCGTCCGGCGACTTCACCAATCTGCTGGCGACCTGGTGCGACAAGTACCCGATCATTTCGATCGAAGACGGCATGGCCGAAAACGACTGGGAAGGTTGGGCCACGCTGACCAAGGCGCTGGGCAAGAAGGTACAGTTGGTCGGCGACGACCTGTTCGTGACCAACACCAAGATCCTGCGCGAAGGCATCCAGAAGGACATCGCCAACTCGATCCTGATCAAGATCAACCAGATCGGCACCCTGACCGAAACCTTCGCCGCCATCGAAATGGCCAAGCGCGCCGGCTACACCGCCGTGATCTCGCACCGTTCGGGTGAAACCGAGGATTCGACGATTGCCGATATCGCGGTCGGCACCAACGCGCTGCAGATCAAGACCGGTTCGATGTCGCGTTCGGATCGCATGGCGAAGTACAACCAGTTGCTGCGTATCGAGGAAGACCTGGGCGA
>DATDLO010000211.1:0-5181 GCA_036519215.1 Oxalicibacterium sp. | reverse complement strand
AGATCAGCGCGATTCAGGGAAAGCTCGAAAAGCAGCTGACGACGGACAAGGAGAAGGATCTGTTCGCCGAAGTGGCTAATCGACGCAAAACCTATATCGACACCCGCAAGGGCATCATCGCGCTCAAGGAAGGCGGCGATGTCGTCGGTGCGAATGCACAGATCGACGCCAAGCTGGTACCTGCACTGGATGCCTACGTCGAAAGCGTCAAGAACGTGCTGGATTACTACGATGACGAAGTTGCTGGTGTCGATAAGTCGATTACTGCCGATTTCGGCATGGGCCGCAATACGCTGATCATCGGCACTATCATCGCGCTGTTGCTCGGCGCACTGATCGCATGGCGCCTCACTGTCGGCATCACGCGTCCGCTGAAGGAAGCGGTGAAGGTCGCGGAATCGGTGGCCGAAGGCGACCTGACGACACGCAGCAGCCTGCCGACGACCAAGGATGAGACAGGCCAGTTGCTCGATTCGATCGGCCGCATGCAAAACAATCTGGCGCGCATCGTTTCGCAGATTCGTCTCGGCACCGATGCGATCGCAACTGCATCGTCGGAAATCGCCAGCGGCAACCTCGACCTGTCGTCGCGTACCGAAGAGCAGGCCAGCTCGCTGGAAGAAACCGCATCGTCGATGGAGGAACTGACTTCCACCGTCAAGCAGAATGCGGACAACGCACGCCAGGCGAACCAGCTTGCCGTCTCGGCATCGGAAGTGGCGAGCAAGGGCGGCACGGTGGTTTCGCAAGTGGTCGATACGATGGGTGAAATTAATACGTCGTCGCGCAAGATTGTCGACATCATCAGCGTCATCGACGGCATTGCATTCCAGACCAATATTCTGGCGCTGAATGCTGCGGTCGAAGCTGCACGTGCCGGCGAACAGGGTCGCGGCTTTGCCGTGGTGGCGGGCGAAGTGCGCACGCTGGCGCAGCGCTCCGCAGCGGCAGCGAAGGAAATCAAGGGACTGATCGGCGATTCCGTCGAGAAGGTCCAGACCGGCAGCCAGCTGGTGGCCGAAGCGGGTACGACGATGACCGAGCTGGTCGACGGCGTCAAGCGCGTGGCCGACATCATGGCCGAGATCACGGCAGCCAGCCTGGAGCAGAGCGACGGTATCGAACAGGTGAACCAGGCTGTCACGCAGATGGATCAGGTGACGCAGCAGAATGCGGCGCTGGTCGAGGAAGCGGCTGCTGCAGCCGATTCGCTGCAGGATCAGGCCAAGCAACTGGCGCAGGCTGTCAGCGTGTTCCGTACCGGCAGCAGCAACATCGCAGCGGCAGTCGTGCAGGCGAAACCGCAGCATCGTGCGATCTCGTCGAATGCAGCAGCGGCACCACCGGCGAGGTCGGCTACGCCGGCAGCGCCGCGCAGTGTGCCGGCACCGAAGCCGGTGGTCAACACGAACACCGACGACTGGGAAGAGTTCTGACCGGTCAGGAACCGTTCGATGTGAAAAAGGGATTCTGCAATGCAGAATCCCTTTTTTGTTTGCGGCTTCCGGATATTGCTTCCGAATATCGCTTGCGCAGTCGGCACGCTGCAGCGCGGTTCGGCCTCTTCGGCTTCTTATGCGCTTACTTGTTCAGAATCGCAGCATGCCAGGCGATGTGATCCTGCATGAAGGTCGAGATGAAGTAGTAGTTGTGGTCGTAGCCGGAATGGCGGCGCAGCGTCAGCGGTTGTTCGGCTGCCCAGCAGGCGGCTTCGAAATGATGCGGCAGCAGCTGGATGTCGAGGAATTCGTCTTCCAGCCCCTGATCGATCAGGATGCCTTGCGGGAACGGCGTCTTGCGCGTGCGCATCAACTCGCTTGCATCATGCTGCGCCCATGCCGACTGGTCGCTGCCCAGGTAGTTCGAGAACGCTTTTTGGCCCCACGGACACAGGCTGGGCGCGGTGATCGGCGCGAAGGCGGAAACCGACTTGAAGATATCCGGATGGCGTAGCGACAGTGTCAGTGCGCCGTGGCCGCCCATTGAGTGGCCGAATACGCCGATGCGGTCGGGCAGGGCTGCGAAGTTTTCCAGAATGAGATTGCGCAGTTCCTGCACGACATAGGTCTCCATGCGGAAGTGCGCTGCCCATGGCTGTTGTGTCGCATCCAGATAGAAGCCGGCGCCGTGGCCGAAATCCCAGCTTTCCGCCGCGCCCTTGATGCCGGTGCGGCGCGGGCTGGTATCCATCGAGACCAGCATGATGCCGTGCTCGGCAGCGTAGCGTTGCGCTCCGCCCTTGATCATGAAGGTTTCTTCAGTGCAGGTCAGGCCGGCCAGATAGAACAGCACCGGTACCTTGCGCGATTTCGCCTGCGGCGGTTCGTACACCGAAAACGTCATCGGCAAACCGGTCGAGACCGACTGATGCTTGTAGAAAGTCTGTGTGCCGTTGAAGCACTTGTGCTGACTAACAATATCCACTTCTTCCCCGCAAATTCCGTTTGATTTTCGTTTGGTAAATTAGTAAATCACGACCGAGCGGATCGATTCACCGCTCTTCATCAGGTCGAAACCTTCGTTGATCTGATCCAGCTTCAGCGTGTGCGTGATCAGGTCGTCGATGTTCAGCTTGCCTTCCATGTACCAGTCGACGATCTTCGGCACGTCGGTGCGGCCGCGTGCGCCGCCGAAGGCCGAGCCTTTCCATTCGCGACCGGTGACGAGCTGGAACGGACGCGTGCTGATTTCCGCACCGGCTTCCGCCACGCCGATGATGATCGACTGGCCCCAGCCCTTGTGGCAGCATTCCAGCGCCTGACGCATCGTCGTCGTATTGCCGATGCATTCGAAGCTGTAGTCGGCGCCGCCGTCGGTCAGTTGCACGATCGCATCGACGACATTTTCGACATTCTTCGGATTGATGAAGTGCGTCATGCCGAATTTGCGCGCCATTGCTTCGCGTTCCGGATTCAGGTCGACGCCGATGATCTTATCCGCACCGACCATGCGTGCCGCCTGGATCACGTTCAGGCCGATACCGCCCAGGCCGAACACGACGACGTTGGCGCCGGCTTCCACTTTCGCGGTGAACAGCACGGCGCCGACGCCGGTCGTCACGCCGCAGCCGATGTAGCAGACCTTGTCGAACGGCGCGTCTTCACGGATTTTCGCCAGTGCGATTTCCGGTACGACGACGTAGTTGGAAAAGGTCGATGTGCCCATGTAATGGAAGATCGGCTTGCCGTCGAGCGAGAAGCGGGATGTTGCATCCGGCATCAGGCCGCGGCCTTGCGTGGAGCGGATCTTCTGGCACAGATTGGTCTTGCGCGACAGGCAGAATTTGCACTCGCGGCATTCCGGCGTGTACAGCGGAATGACGTGATCGTTTTTCTTCAGACTTTTGACGCCGGGGCCGACATCGACGACAACGCCCGCGCCTTCATGGCCGAGGATGGCCGGGAAGATGCCTTCCGGATCGGCGCCGGACAGCGTGTAGTAATCGGTGTGGCAGATGCCGGTGGCCTTGATTTCCACCAGCACTTCGCCGGCCTTCGGGCCAGCGAGTTCGACTTCCTCGATCGTCAGCGGTTGTCCTGCTTTCCAGGCGACGGCGGCTTTGGTTTTCATGGCGAGCTCCGATGATGAGGTTGAGCGAGCGCTGCGGCAGCTTGTGCCGCAGCGCATCGTGCGATGCTTATTTGACGGGTTCCATGTCTTCCGGCAGCACGACGTTGACGTCCAGCACTTCCAGATTGCCCTGGCTGTTGACGGAAATCTTGATGTCTTCCGGATTGACCTTCACGTACTTCGAAATCACGCCGATCAGTTCCTTGTGCAGCGCAGGCAGAAAGTCGGGACCGGCGCGGCCGTTGCGTTCGCGCGCGATGATGATCTGCAGGCGTTCCTTGGCGGCGCTGGCAGATTTGGGTTCCTTGTTGAACAGAAAAGAGAGAAGCGACATGGTCATTTGCCTCCGAAAATACGCTGAAGGAAGCCCGGCTTTTCGTAATCGGTAAAGCGCAATGGCTTCTCTTCGCCGAGGAAGCGAGAGACGACGTCCTTGTAGGCTTCGGATACTTCGCTGCCTTCGATATGGATCGCCGGATTGCCGGAGTTGGAGGCATGCAGCACCGATTCCGATTCCGGGATGATGCCGATCAGCGGAATGCGCAGGATTTCCTGCACGTCGGCATGCGACAGCATTTCGCCGGCTTCCACACGTTTCGGCACGTAGCGGGTGATCAGCAGATGTTCCTTGACCGGTTCGCCGCCGTTCAGCGCGCGACGCGATTTTGCCTGGATGATGCCGAGGATGCGATCCGAATCGCGCACCGATGACACTTCCGGATTGGTGACGATCACGGCTTCGTCGGCGAAGGTCAGCGCCATCACGGCGCCGTGCTCGATGCCGGCCGGCGAATCGCAGATGATGTATTCGAAATCCATCGCGGCCAGATCGGTCAGCACGCGTTCGACGCCTTCTTCCGACAGCGCATCCTTGTCGCGCGTCTGCGAGGCCGGCAGCACGAACAGGTTGTCGCAGTGCTTATCCTTGATCAGCGCCTGGTTCAGCGTGGCTTCCTTGTTGATGACGTTGATCAGGTCATACACGACGCGGCGTTCGCAGCCCATGATCAGGTCGAGATTGCGCAGGCCGACGTCGAAGTCAATGACGACTGTCTTGTGGCCGCGCATCGCGAGGCCGGATGCAAAACTCGCACTGGAAGTGGTCTTGCCGACGCCGCCCTTGCCGGACGTCACAACGATGATTTTTGCCAAAAGATGCCCCTTTCGTTAAAGAGAGATATATGTGTATGCGTTATGCGGATGCGCCTAGCCGGCCGACTTGATCGACTGCATGTCAATGCGGTCGCCGATCAGACGGATTTGGGTTGGTTGCTGCGCGCGCTCCGAACCGTTTTCGAAGGTGCGGTACATGCCGGCGATGGAAACCAGTTCCGCTTCCATGCTGAGCGTGAAGATGCGCGCGTCGGTGTCGCCGTTGGCGCCGGCCAGCGCGCGGCCGCGCAACGGTGCATAAACGTGGATGCTGCCGTCGGCGATGACTTCGGCACCGTTGTTGACGGCGGCAGTGATGATCAGGTCGGCGCCGCGCGCATAGATGCGCTGGCCGGCGCGCACCGGCGTATCGATGATCATTGCAGCCTGCATTGCAGGTGCTGCAGGCGCAGCGGGTGCTGTTTCTACGGGGGCAGGGGGCGGGGCAACAGGTTCCGG
>DATDLO010000210.1:0-8858 GCA_036519215.1 Oxalicibacterium sp. | reverse complement strand
CCGGCTTCTGTCATCACGATGTTCATGTCGGTATCGCAATCCGAATCCTCGACATAGTCCAGATCCAGCACAGGCTGCCCGCGGTAGACGCCGACGGAAATCGCGGCGACGAAGTGCTTCAGCGGAATCGCCGGGATCAGGTCCTGTTTGCACAGTTTGTCGAACGCATCGTAGGCCGCAACCATCGTGCCGGTGATCGATGCCGTACGTGTGCCGCCGTCGGCCTGGATAACGTCGCAATCGAGGTGCAACGTGCGCTCGCCGAACGCCTGCAAGTCGAAGGCTGCACGTAACGAACGACCGATCAGGCGCTGGATTTCCTGGGTACGACCGGACTGCTTGCCGCGCGCCGCTTCGCGGTCCATGCGCGTATTCGTGGAACGCGGCAGCATGCCGTATTCGGCAGTCAGCCAGCCTTGGCCCTTGCCCTTCAGAAAACCCGGCACACGGTCTTCGATGCTGGCGGTGCAGATGACCTTGGTATCGCCGCACTCGATGAGAACGGAACCCTCTGCATGCTTGGTGTAGTTACGGGTGATCTTGATGGCGCGCAGCGCATCGGCGGCGCGGCCGCTGGGACGAATGACAGACAGCATGTGAAATTAATTCCTGGAAGTGATACGGGAGGATTTGTCGATGGCCTTGCGGATTTCGTCGATCGCTTTTTCGATCTCGGAATCGTTATAGGTATCGGCCGGCTCCGGGTCGAGATGACGCGGCGCCTGAATCGTGGTGGTGACACTGCCGACAGGCAGCGTGTGCGTAGTGATCGTGCTATTGCCCTGCAGGCTTTCGCCGCTTTCCCACATCATCGCCAGCGCCGTGGCGTTGTCGCCGGTCTTGCCGGCGATGCTGGTTGCGGTCTGCAGCAACTCCGGCACTGCGCGCACGATGGTGTTCTGGTGCAGGCGCTGCGCCAGCTCGTGATCCGGCAGCACCGACCACAATCCGTCCGAGCACAGCAGCATGATGTCGCCGGCCTGCAGGCTGGCGCGGCGGGAGATTTCGACGATCGGCATATTGGGCGCGCCCAGACAATTGAACAGCTTGTTGCGCTCGGGATGCGTGTCGCGCTCGGACGGATCGACCTTGCCCTGCGCGATCAGCGTTTCGATGCGCGAGTGATCGCGCGTACGTGCCAGGATTTGGCCATTGCGCATCCAGTACAGGCGCGAATCGCCGCAGTGCGCCCACATTGCGTTGTTGTGCTGAATCAGGCAGGCGACGATGGTCGTGCGCGGCGTTTCCGGCAGGTTGTTGATCGCGCGATAGCGGTGGATTTCACGGTGTGCGGCGAAGAAGCTGTCTTCGAGGAAGCGCTCCGGCTTCTTCACGTAGGGCGTGGCGTTTTCCTGGAACAGCGCGGCGATCGTCTGCAGCGCGATCTGCGCGGCCATCTCACCCATGATGTGTCCACCCATGCCATCCGCCATCAGCAACAGGAGTGCATCGCGCGTAAAGCTGTAGCCCATGCGGTCCTGGTTGTTCTTGCGACCGCCGATGAGGCTTTCCTGGTAGACAGAGAATCGCATAGGCTAGATGGAATGAGTGAGTGGCGAAAACATCAGCGCGTGTGTTCCTGAATCGTGGTCGCAACACTGCCCGGTTTGCGACCCAATCCAGTGAACAGGTTTTTCAGCTTGCGCGTGACCTGCTGCAGGCGCGCATCTTCCTGCTGTTCCTGCAACGGTTCGCGCAAGGCCTTCTGCAATGTAAATACGCTTTGCGGACGCTCCAGCGGATCCAGCATCAGGCTCCAGCGGATCACCTTGATCAGGTCGGACGAATAGACGCCTTCCAGCTTGCTGAAATGGCCATCCATCTTGTCGTTCACCTTGCGCTGGTCGGCCGGCTGCGGCGGCGCGCCGACCATGCAGGCGAACATCGAGGCGCCGATGCTGTAGATGTCGGTCCACGGACCGAGGTTGCCGTTCTTTACATACAGTTCCGGCGCAGCAAAGCCCGGCGTGTACATCGGATACAGCTTCGGCATGTCGGCCTTCAGCGTTTGTCGCGCGGCGCCGAAATCCAGCAGGATCGGTGTACCGTCGACGCGCAGATAGATATTCGCCGGCTTCAGATCCAGATGCAGCAATTTGTTCGTGTGCACTTCGCGCAGCCCGTTCATCACGTGGCTGAACATCTTGCGGATGAAGCGTTCGGACACCAGCGGTTTCTCGCCCTTGTCGCGGCGGCGCAGGATGTGATCCTGCAGCGAACGGCCCGACTCGTAGCCCATGACCATGTAGACGGTTTCGTTGGCACGGAAGAAATTGGTGACGCTGACGACGTTCGGGTGCGAAATCTTCGCCAGCGCGCGGCCTTCCTCGAAAAAGCATTTCAATCCGATGCGGAAAGTCGGCAGGTTTTCCGGCGAGATTGCCGGCACCAGTTCGCCCGGCTGACGCAATGCGAGCGAGCTTGGCAGGTATTCCTTGACCGCGACCGCATTGCCGTCTTCATCGTATGCCAGATAGACAATACTGAACCCGCCAGACGCAATCTTCTTTACAATGCGATATCCGGCGATTTCCAGTCCATCCGGCAACGGAGCGTTGTTTTGCGCAGCCATGTCGTCCTAAGTCTCTGATCGCGCCGATGCGCACGATCGGCAAAACGGGAGGGCAATATCTTGCCTGTTTTTCCATACCGCGGCAGGCTCTGATGGCGTACTAAGCGGCTTTCGTTCCCGGATTGTGTTGATAAATCGCTGCTTTGTAAAGAGATACGAGGATCGCATTTTGACAATCAGCAGCATGACCGGCTATGCCGTCACCACGCATGAAATCGGCAACGGCACCCTGACGATCGAACTCAAGAGCGTCAATTCGCGCTTTCTCGATCTGCAGTTCCGTATCAACGACGACCTGCGTGCGCTGGAACCCATGCTGCGTGAAGCGATCATGGCGCGCCTCACGCGCGGCAAGGTCGAGTGCCGCGTCAGCTTCGGCCGCAAGGCTGCAGCCGGCGGCACCCAGGCATTGAATGACGCCGCGCTGGATGCGTTGGCAAACCTGCAAGCAGAACTGCGGCAACGTTTCGTCGATGCGGCACCATTGTCGATCGGCGAAATGCTGCGCTGGCCCGGCATCATCGAAGATGCGGAAATGGGCCAGGACACGCTGCAAGCGGAAGCCGCAACCGCGATGCAAACCACCATGCACGCCTTTGTCGAAAGCCGCATACGTGAAGGCAATGCCTTGCAAGCCATGCTGCTGTCGCGCGTGGAAGACATGGAAGCCATCGTACATCGCATCACGCCGCTGATTCCGCAGGTTCTCGCGCAATTCCAGCAGAAAGCCACCGAACGCATGCAGGAAGCGCTAGGGCTGGCTGCCAAGACCGGCGACAGCGCCGCACAGCCGATCTCGCGCGAGGAAGCGCTGGACCGCATCCGCCAGGAAGTCACGCTGTACGGCATTCGCATCGACGTCGCCGAAGAACTGTCGCGGCTGGCGGCGCATCTGAATGAAACCCGCGCCATCCTGAAAAAAGGCGGCCAGGTCGGCAAACGCCTGGATTTCATGATGCAGGAACTGAACCGCGAAGCCAATACGCTGGGCTCCAAGGCCGCCATGAAGGAACTGGCCGATGCGTCGATGGCCATGAAGCTGCTGATCGAACAAATGCGCGAACAGGTGCAGAATCTGGAATGACGATCGGCGGCCGGTACCCGCCATCCATTCCGGTGTTGCATCCGTAGTCGATAATTTGCAGCCAACCAGTAGTCAACCCGCAGTCAACCAACTCTTACCTTCCATCGTTCAGGAATGCAGATGTCCGACCAATCTACTTCTTCCGGCAGCCTGTTTCTTGTCGTCGCCCCTTCGGGCGCCGGCAAGTCCAGCCTCGTCAACGCCCTGCTGCAGCAGGAGCCGGCGATCAAGCTGTCGATTTCCTTCACGACCCGTCAACCGCGCCCGGGCGAGCAAAACGGCCGCGAATACTTCTTCACGTCGGTCGATGATTTTCAGGCACGCCGCGAAGCCGGCGAATTTCTGGAATGGGCTGAAGTATTCGGCAATTACTACGGCACTTCGATGTTGCAGATCGCCGACCAGATGGCGGCCGGCACCGATGTGCTGCTGGAAATCGACTGGCAAGGCGCGCAGCAGGTCAAGAAGCAGTTTCCGCATGCAGTCGGCATCTTCATCTTGCCGCCGTCGATCGCGGCGCTCGAAGAGCGGCTGAAGAAGCGCGGACAGGACGAATCGCACGTCATCACGCGCCGGATTCTCGCCGCCGGCGGCGAAATCGCGCACGCGTCCGAGTTCGAATATGTTATTATCAATCAAGAGTTTACAGTCGCATTGTCCGAGTTGAGCGCGATTGTCAAAGCCACGCGTTGCCGCTTTGCGCAACAGTCGGCACGGAACGCATCTCTGTTCGCCCAACTGGGCATTCATCCCAATTTAAGCTGATCGCAGGAGTATCTCATGGCCCGTATCACTATCGAAGATTGCCTCAAGCAAATCCCGAATCGTTTTCAACTGACGCTGTCGGCCACCTACCGCGCCCGCCAATTGCTGCAAGGCCATACGCCCAAGGTCGATGCAAAAGACAAACCGACTGTCGTCGCGCTGCGTGAAATCGCCTCCGGCCAGGTCGGGATTGAAATGCTGAAAAAAGTCCCAAGCTGATTCATATCAAGACTTTCACCGCGATGCGGCCGGTAACGGCATGAACCTGACACCAGCAGATTCGACACTACCCATCGCTCCCAACCGAGCGGTTTCCGACCGCTCGCCCCCCTCTCCGCAAAACGGCCACACGGCTGCCGCAGCCAGTGTCGCCTCGGTCACGCACCTGACCAACAAACTCGCCGAATACCTCGATCCGACCGAACTGAAAAAGGTCAAGGAAGCCTATCGCTTCTCCGACGAGGCGCATCTCGGCCAAATGCGCATTTCCGGCGAACCGTACATTTCGCATCCGATCGCGGTCGCCGAAATCTGCGCCGACTGGAAGCTGGACGCGCAAGCGATCATGGCGGCGCTGCTGCACGACGTAATGGAGGATCAGGACGTCAAGAAGGACGAACTGATCGAGCGCTTCGGCGCGCCGGTCGCGACGCTGGTCGATGGCCTGTCCAAGCTGGACAAGATCGAATTCCAGAGCCAGATCGAGGCGCAGGCGGAAAACTTCCGCAAGATGCTGCTGGCGATGGCGCGCGACGTGCGCGTCATCCTCGTCAAGCTGGCAGACCGCCTGCACAACATGCGCACGCTCGGTTCGATGTCGGTGGACAAGAAACGCCGCATCGCGCGCGAGACGATGGAAGTCTACGTGCCGATCGCACATCGCCTCGGCCTGAACAATATCTACCGCGAGTTGCAGGATCTGGCTTTCTCGCATCTGTACCCACTGCGTTACCGGACACTGGCAAAAGCCGTCAAGGCGGCGCGCGGCAATCGTCGCGAAGTCGTCAGCAAGATCATGGAATCGGTCAACGGCACGCTGGAAGCGACCGGCATTCCGGTACAGGTCTACGGCCGTGAAAAAACACTGTACGGCATCTACCGCAAGATGCAGAACAAGCACCTGTCGTTTTCGCAGGTGCTGGACGTCTACGGCTTTCGCATCGTCGTCGACAGCTTCGCCAACTGCTATGTAGCGCTCGGCACATTGCACGCGCTGTTCAAGCCGATGCCGGGCAAGTTCAAGGATTACATCGCCATTCCGAAGCTGAACGGCTACCAGTCGCTGCACACGACGCTGATCGGCCCCTACGGCACGCCGGTCGAATTCCAGATTCGCACGCAGGAAATGCACCGCGTCGCCGAGTCCGGCGTGGCCGCGCACTGGCTGTACAAGGAAGACGACGAAAACACGTTATCCGACCTGCAGCAGCGCACGCACGCATGGCTGCAGTCTCTGCTGGATATCCAGAAGCAGACCGGCGATTCGGCCGAATTCCTGGAGCATGTGAAGGTCGACCTGTTTCCCGACTCGGTCTACGTGTTCACGCCGAAATCGAAGATCATCGCACTGCCGCGCGGCGCCACCGCACTCGATTTCGCCTACACCATCCATACCGACATCGGCGACCAGACGATTGCCGTCAAGATCAACATGGAGCAGGTACCGCTGCGCACCGAACTGCGCAACGGCGACATCGTCGAAATCATCACCGCGCCGACTTCACGGCCGAATCCGAACTGGCTCAGCTTCGTGCGTACCGGCAAGGCACGATCGGCGATCCGCCATCATCTGCGCACGATCAACCTGTCCGAATCGATCGAACTCGGACGTCGGCTGTTGTCACAGTCATTGCAAGCGCTCGACCTGAATCCCACCCTGCCCGACCAGCTCGTCGAACGCCTGCTCAATGAATCGAGCGCCAAGTCGATGGACGATCTGTATGCCGACATCGGCGTCGGCAAGCGGATGGCGGCACTGGTCGCACGCCATATCCTGAGCCTGTCGGAAATCGATGCGTCGATCACGCATCCGACCATCGACGCCAGCGGCGAAGTCGTGCCGAAGAAGATCGACCCCGTCATCATCTACGGCAGCGAAGGCGTTTCGGTACAACTGGCCACCTGTTGCATGCCGATCCCGGGCGATGCCATCGTCGGCCAGATGAAACGCGATCAGGGACTGGTGATCCACACGATGGATTGCGACGTTGCCAGAAGACAGCGTTCGAAGGAGCCGGACCGCTGGATCGAAGTGACATGGGGTTCCGACATCGACCGCCGCTTCGACTGCAAGATCACACTGGTCGCACACAACGAAAAAGGCATCCTGGCGCGCGTGGCGGCCGAAATCGGCGAAACCGACGCCAATATCGTCCAGGTCGGCATGGATGACGACAAGGACCATTCGATGACGCGCCTGCATTTCACCGTCCAGGTACAGGACCGCGTCCATCTGGCACGACTGATGCGCAACCTGCGGCGCATTTCCGGCGTCACCCGCCTGTTGCGCGAAAAGAGCAACTGATCCGCAACCGCTTCCATCCTTGAGGATTCAAGGGGCCGGATTCTTCCGATTTTCCTTCAAGCCGTCGGTGCCGGATAACGCACTTCCAGCACAACCAGCTCCTCCAGCCCTCCCGGCGTTTTCAACATCACCGCATCGCCTTCGCGTGCCTTGGTCAACGCGCGGGCAACCGGCGAAATCCAGCTGATCTTGCCGTTCAGCGGATCGATTTCATCGATGCCCCTAATCGTCACCGTGAACGCTTCGCCGGACTGCGTTTCATAGCGTACCGTCGCGCCGAAGAAAATCTGGTCGCTGCCGTGATGTGCGGAAGGGTCGACGACTTCGGCCATGTCCAGCCGTTTGGTGAGAAAACGAATGCGGCCATCGATCTGGCGCAACCGGCGCTTGCCGTAGATGTAATCGCCGTTTTCCGAACGATCGCCATTGGATGCCGCCCAGGAAACGATCTGCACAACCTCGGGGCGCTCGACATCGATCAGATGCAGCAGCTCGTTCTTCATCTGCTGGTGGCCCTGCGGCGTCATGTAGTTTTTCGAGCCGGCGGGAATCGGCGGTGCGCCGAAATCCTCGTCGTCGTCCTGATCGTTTTTTACCTGTTGATTCATGCACGCCATTCTACGCGCGGCAGCGCGGCACAGTGCATCAGGCAGCCGAAAGGTGATTGCTCCATTCGAAGGCGTTCAGCTGCAATTCGTACAGATCCTCGATCGACAGGCCGAGCTTGCGCAATGTCGGGATCAGCAGTGCGCCGGTCTGTTCGATACGCTCGATGTACTCGGCGAGCTTGAGCAGATCGCCGTAAAAACCCTTGCGGTAAAGCAAGGCATCGCCTACTTCATCGACGACCGATACCTGTTCGAGGATTTCCTTCATCGACTGGCCGAACAGCGTATCCATCAACGACATGATGCCGACAGTGAAAGCGATATCGGCCATCGTCCGCTCGCCCGGATGCAATTTCTCGGTGATCAGTTCCAGCAGCTTGCCGCGCGTGGAAGCCAGCTGCAGCAACGGCGAAGTGAGATGACCGCGCTCGCTGTCGGCGTACAGCATGATCTGCAGCCAGCGCTGCAACTGACGGCGACCCAGCACCGCCAGTGCCTGGCTCAACGAATCGATACGCTGCAGCATGCCCGCTCCCGGCGAATTCGCCAGACGCAGCAGCGTCAATACCAGCGATGCATCCTTCTTGATACCTGATTCGATTTCCGTATTCTCGGCATCGGCAACGATCATGGCCATCAGCTCCATGATGATCACTTGCGATGGCGCCAGCTTCTTGCCGGACAGGATGACCGGGCGCGCAAAGTAGTAACCCTGGAAATAATGGAAACCGAGCCCCATGCAGATGCGGAACTGCTCGATGGTTTCGACCTTTTCTGCCAACAGCAATTTGCCCGCACTCTTGAAATGCAAGGCGAGCGTCGTCAGTTTCTGTTCGTCCATGTCGGTGATGTCGATCTTGATGATCTTCACCAGAGGCAGCAATTGCTGCAGTGCCTCGCTGCAGCAAGTCACGTCGTCCAGCGCGAAGGTGTAGCCCTGTGCTGCCAGTTCCGATACGCGCGCGACAAGCTCGGGGGTGGCCTCGACCGTTTCGAGAATCTCCAGCACGACCTTGTCGCTCGGCAGGAAATTCACGAAGTCGCACATCAGCACGGCCGCATCGACATTGAAGAAACCCAGCGCTCCGCCGATCACATTGACGATGCCCAGTTCGGATGCGTGTGCAATGACAGAAGCGGTAGCGGAAAGATCGTCGACCACGTTCGCCGGCCCCGCCATCGCATGGCGAAACAGCAGCTCGTAGGCCACCAGATTTTCCTTGCTGTTCAATATGGGTTGACGTGCGAGAAAGAATTCCTTCGCACGGGGGAGATTGTCAGCGCAATGCTGATCGATTCCGGTGG
>DATDLO010000209.1:0-5585 GCA_036519215.1 Oxalicibacterium sp. | reverse complement strand
CCGGCGACGGCGACTGGGAAGAATTTTAAATCGTCTACTATCGGTAAAAGCAACAAAGGCCATGCATTGCATGGCCTTTTTTACGCTGTGGCGTAGCGAGAAAAATTACCAGCGCAACACGCGCGGCCCGATCAATGCGCCGATGACGGTCGGAGTCAAGACGCCGAGCACATACCAGAAGCCCAGGAACGGCGCCGCAATTTCAGGGCAATGCATCGAATAGACGACAGTGGCCGCAGCACCTGCAGCGAAGCCGGCACCGGCACCGGCCAGATGCAGGCGCGTCGGCGCCAGATGACGCATGATCTGCAGCACGGCGGCGAAGATCGGCAGCGACAGCAAGGTGATCAGCAGCGTGCAGTAACGCCAGGTATCGCCCCAAAACAGATGGCTGCGTTCGCCAGGATCGGCATGCATCAGCGATACGGCCGCGGCGATCCAGATCAGCAGTAGCGGTGCAGCGATCAGTACCGGCAACATCGATGTACGCGCACCCGGCATCGACAGACGGGCCGCCACAATGCCGCCGGCACCTGCCAGCGCGATGACGAAGACGATCTTGATCCAGAATGACGGCAGCGTTGCCATTTCATCGAAATTGGGACGCAAGCCGAGCAACGCCAGCATCAGCAGCACACTCGTCAGGAAGCCGGTCGATGCGAGCAGGATGAAGCGATGCACCGGAATTTTCGGTGCCGCGATGTCCGGCCCGTTGGCCAGCATATTGATCAGGTCATCTGTCTTCATGATTTTTCATTCCGCAATTTTGCTGCCAGTGCTTTCAGGCCGCGGTGTACGGCGACCTTGACCGATGCTTCCGATATTTGCATCGCTGCTGCTGTTTCGCGTACCGACAAGCCATCCACCTTCGTATGCAGGATGGCAACGCGTTGCTGCTCGGGCAACATGCCCAATACTTTTCCCAGATCGCGCTTCGCCTCGCTGCCATCCGCATCCGCGGTGGAAAACAATTCGCTGTCGTCGTCCAGCGGATCGTTCAAGCCCTCATGCCGTGCATGACGCCGCAGCCAGTCGATCAGCTTGTAGCGTGCAATTGCATACATCCAGGCAGTCAGCGGCGCATCGCGATCGTAGGTCATGCGCTGGTTGTGCAATGCAAGCAGCGATTCCTGCACCAGGTCTTCGACCTCGTCCGGCCAGCGGCTCAGGCGGCGGCGCAGGAATGCACGCAAATGCGTTGCGCTTGCCTGGAGGAAATCGCGATAGGCGGCTTCATCGCCGTCCACGCCGAGCAGCAGAAGGGATCGCAGCCGCGTTTCCGTCTGTGCAACAGCAGTCTTTTCCTCTCTTTCAGGTATACGGTGCATCGGTGCTTTCGGTTACACGGGGATGAAATAAAGACGCGGAAAAGTCGAAATTTTTTTTTTGCGGGCATGTAACCCATTCCGTTTTTCTTGCGAATTACCTTGCATATCATTCAACGGTAACCGCACATGAAATCAATTGCATTGAGCACCCTGGCCGGTGTGCTCGTCACGACAGGGCTGCCATCGTATGCCGGGAACGTCTGCGAAGTCAAAAGCGGTTCCGCGACGGCAGCGCTGGTCGAACTCTACACCAGCGAAGGCTGTTCCAGTTGTCCGCCGGCCGACAGGCAATTGAGCGAATTGAAAACTAGCCTGGGCAACGATGCGGCAATCGTGCCGTTGTCGATGCATGTCACGTACTGGGACGATATCGGCTGGAAGGATATCTTCGCGCAGAAGACTTTCGACCGGCGCCAGAGCGATCTGGTGGCGGCCCATCACAGCCGTGTCGTCTATACGCCGCAATTCTTCGTCAACGGCAATGAGCTGCGTTCGTGGCACGAAAAGCTGCCGGAGGTCATTCGTCAGGTCAACGCGGTTCCTGCACCTGTCGCGATCACACTGAAAACGACGCCGAATGCGTCCGGTTCAGTGACGCTCGATGTCGCTGTGAACGCAAAGGAAGGCAAGACGGTTGACGGCGACCTGTATGTCGCTATCAGCGAGAACGGCCTGGTTTCCAAGGTGTCGCGCGGCGAAAACAGCGGCGCCACCTTGCATCACGACGGCACGGTGCGGCAGTGGTACGGGCCGATCAACCTGTCGCAAGGCCGTGCGCAGTTTCATCACGATGTGACGCTGCCGGCAGGCTGGAATCGCAACAAGCTGCAAGCCGTCGCATTTGTGCAGGCGCCCGATGAAGGGCGCGTGCTACAGGCCGTCAGCACGGCGCAGTGCCAACCGGCGACGCGGGGACTATGATGCAGACAGCTATGATGAAATCGTCGCGCACCATCCATCCGGTCTGGCTGCGTGTCACGCATTGGTTGAATGCAGTTGCCGTCATCGTACTGGTCACCAGCGGCTGGCGCATCTATAACGCATCGCCGTTTTTCGATTTCCGTTTTCCTTCCGACATTACGCTCGGCGGCTGGCTGGGCGGCGCGCTGCAATGGCACTTCGCCGCGATGTGGCTGCTGGTCGTCAATGGACTGATCTATCTGGCCGTCAATGTCTTCTCCGGCCGCCTGAAGCGGCAGTTCTTTCCACTGACGCCACACCAACTGATCGCCGATTTCCTCTCCGCGCTGAAAGGCAAGCTGTCACACACCGATCCGCGCCATTACAACGCAGTGCAACGCGCGGCCTACCTGTTCGTCATGCTCGACATCCTGATGGTTGTCCTGTCCGGGCTGGTGTTGTGGAAGTCGGTGCAGTTTCCGCTGTTGCGCGAGCTCTTGGGCGGATACGAAGCCGCGCGCCGCATCCATTTCTTTGCAATGTCTGCGCTGGTTGCTTTCTTTGTCGTTCACGTTGCGATGGTGGCACTGGTGCCGCGTACGCTGCTGGCGATGATTCGCGGCCGTTGAGAAAGCAGGAGCCATCATGATCAAGAAGAAAATCACCTATTCGAAAGACAGCGAACTGATGCTGGCCGATGCGATCCGTCGTGTCGCCGCGCCATCGCGCCGCACCTTCCTGCAACGCACGATCACGCTAGGAGGTCTTGCGCTGCTGACAGGCTGTTCACTGGACGACGACAGCAGCATCGAATCCGCGCTCGGCCAGGTCTCGCAATGGAACGATCGCGTGCAGGGCAAGCTGTTCGATCCGAATCGGCTGGCGCCGACCTATCCTGATTCGATGATCACGCGCCCGTTCCCGTTTAATGCCTTCTACGGTGAGGACGAAGTGCCACAGGTCGACGGCGACGAGTGGCGGCTCGAGCTGAGCGGCATGATCGCTGACCGCACGCCGTGGACGCTGCGCAAGCTGCGCGCCTTGCCGCAGACCGATCAGGTGACGCGTCACATCTGCGTCGAAGGCTGGAGTGCGATCGGCAAGTGGGGCGGCGTACCGTTTGCCACTTTTCTCAAGCGCGTGGGCGCCGATCTGAACGCGAAATACGTCGGCTTCAAGTGCGCGGACGATTACTACACGAGCATCGACATGGCGACGGCGCTGCATCCGCAAACGCTGATGACGCTGACCTATGACGGCCAGACATTGCCGGCGCAGTACGGCTATCCGATGAAATTGCGGATGCCGACCAAGCTTGGCTACAAAAATCCCAAGCATATCCAGGCGATCTTCGTCACCAATGCCTATCCGGGCGGTTACTGGGAAGACCAGGGATACAACTGGTTCGGCGGCAGTTGAGCCACAAGCACGACTGTTCGCAAATTGAGCAACACCGCATTACGACGTTTTATTTTTTTACTTACTTACCGAAGAGGAAACATCATGAAAAAATTTGCTACCGCCATCCTGTCCGCAACCCTGCTGATCTCCACCGCCGCCTTTGCACAGGACGCCATGAAGAAGGACGGAATGGCACACGACGGTATGGCCAAGGACGCCATGTCGCATGACGGCATGAAGAAAGATGGCATGAAGAAGGACCATATGTCCAAGGATGGCATGAAGAAGGATGCGATGAAAAAGGATCACATGTCGAAGGACGGTATGAAAAAGGACGAAATGTCGCACGACGGTATGTCGAAGGATGGCATGAAGAAATAATGATCGTACCTATGTAAGGTTTGCAGCCGTACATAAAAAAAGAGAGCCGATCCTTGGATCGGCTCTCTTTTTTAGGAGAAGTACAGCGAATGAGGATTCTCAAAAAACACAGCCAATGGTGCATATGGATCAACTCAGATCGCCGATGGCGACTCTCCCAATGATTGAAACATGAACTCAGTTTCCCAATCGGGAGAACACAAAATCGAGGAGGGCGCGCAATCGCGCCAAGTGACGTAAATCACGGTGATACCCAACGTAGACATCGCGGCCGGGCGGCGACTCGCCCAGATCGATACGGTGAATGGCTGGAATGCCATCAGCCAGTAAAGACGGCAAGACGGCGACGCCGGCACCGGCAATGCATTGGATAGCTTGTGCTTCCCGGCTGTTGCTGGCAAAGCCGATCTGCGCCTTTGGCAAAAGCTTGCGTAACCATTTAGCGTCGGGAATGTCTGCGAACGCAGCATCCATAGTAATTAGTGTGCAACCCACACCATCGCCGGGCTCCGGCGATGCGAGATGACGCGCTGCGTACAGTGCATATTCCAGATGCATCAACTTGCGTTGTACAACATCGGGCTCATCGAAGGGCTTGATACGAAACACAAGGTCCGCCTCTCGTCGAGCCAGGCTGTAGAGACGGGAATCAGTGATTAATTCGATCGAAACGCCCGGATGTTGTTGGCGGAACGCGGCTATCACAGGACTCAAAACATGGGCACCGAACCAGTCCGACGACGAGATGCGTAGATGCCCTTCTAATATGGTCGCTTGCCCGGCCAGTTTCCGTTCCAGCGCCAGCGCTGCTTCCTCCATGCGCTCGGCATAGGGCAGGATTGCGTGACCCTCGTCAGTAAGAACGAAGCCATCCGATGTTCGCTGGAATAGTACGTGGCCCAGCCTGGTTTCCAAGGCTCTTAGCCGCCGCCCCATCGTCGGCTGTGTCTGTCCCGCCTGGCGCGCTGCGCCGCCTAACGTGCCGGCTCGTGCGATCGCAAGGAATATCCGCAGGTCACTCCACTCCATCTTCAACTCCATTCATTTATGCATGAAGACTATACACATATGTCGATTTACATGCATATATGTATGTACAAGAATGTGCACTTGATTATTGAGTTAGTGAGGAGTTGAACATGAATGCTAAATCGACGATGCAAGCGCTGGTTATCGAACAGGTGGATGGTCCCTTTGTCCTGCGTGAATTTCCGATCCCCCAGATCGAATCCGGTCAGGTGCTGGTCAAAATCGCTGCCAGCGGTGTCAACCCGCTTGACACCAAAATACGGGCCGGCAAAGCAGAACATGCACGCCATCCGCTGCCAGCGGTCCTCGGTATCGACATGGCCGGGACGGTAGTTGCCGTCGGGCCTGGCGTGACCCGATTTCAGCCGGGCGACGAAGTGTTTGGCATGACTGGTGGCGTAGGTGGTGTACAAGGATCGCTCGCTGACTTTGCGGCGGTCGACGCAGATTTGCTTGCCCACAAACCGGCTAGCATGACGATGCGAGAAGCCGCTGCGCTTCCATTAATTTTCATTACTGCGTGGGAGGGTTTAGTAGATCGTGCAC
>DATDLO010000208.1:0-4979 GCA_036519215.1 Oxalicibacterium sp. | reverse complement strand
TACGATGTTCGCGTAAGCAGCCGCCACGTCAGGTACCGGAAACGCTTTCGCCAGCCGCGTGACGGCCAGCGCGTCGTCGGTCAGCTGCGGCAGTTCTTCCTGCGCAATGCCGAAGTCCTTCAGGTTGGCCGGGATGCCGAGCTGCGCCACCAGATCGCGGACGACGGCCGGCAATTGCAGCACGGCGCGCTGCGCGTCCGGCTCGGTGATGCCGAACAGGCGCGCGATGTCCAGCATCTCGGCCGCACGCGTCTCGCGCAATGCATCCAGCACGTAGGGCAGCATCACGGCGTTGGTGGTGCCGTGCGTCTTGTGCGTGATGCCGGCGACTGCGTAGGCGATGCCGTGCACCGCATTCAGTCCGGCGCTGCCGTAGGAAAGCGCGGCGTAGTGGCTGGCGTAAGCCATGCCGACGCGCGCCTCGTGGTCACCGCCGTCGTGATAGCAGCGCAGCAGGTGGCGTGCGCACAGGTCGATTGCCTCGCGCGCGAACAGCATCGTCAGCGACGAGCGGCCGCTGTAGCTGGGATCGGGATGGCCGTCGCGCGCGAAGTCGAAGGAATCCAGCGTCAGGTAGGACTCGACTGCATGCGTCAGTGCATCGATGCCGGAATCGGCGGTCACGCGCGGCGGACAGGTGTAGGTGTATTCGGGATCGATCAATGCGATGGCCGGGCGCAGCGCGTTGTCCATCACGGCGATCTTGGTGGCGTTTTCCGGATCGATCAGGATCGCGCCGGGCGTGGCTTCGGAACCGGTGCCGGCGGTGGTCGGCAGCGCGATCAGCGGCAGCGCATCCGGTGCGGCCGGCATCGTGCCCTTGAATTCAGCGACCGGCCGGCCGGCCGGCAGCGTCACGCACATTGCCTTGGCGAGATCAATGTTGCTGCCGCCGCCAAGCGCGATCACGTGGTCGGCGCAGCGGCCGCCGAGGCGTGTGCGCACATCACGCGTGGCGTCGTCGCACAGCGTGGTGGTCGGGTCCGGCAGGCCGCCGTCGAAGACGACGGTTTCGATACCGAGTGCGGCGGCTGCCTCTACGTATTCGCGTACCCACGGCGTCTGTCCGCTGAAGAAGGCGTCGGTGACGAGCACGCCGAGGCGGTAACCGAGCCGCGCCAGCAGGGCCGGCAACTGGCTGCGGCTGCCGCAGCCGATGACGACGCGCGCCGGCGGACAGAAATGGATCTGGTCATGCATTCTCATGAGGTGCTCCTGTGCGTTGATGTTGCGAGAGAAAGGTGCGAAAGAAAAGTACGAATGGCGGCGGCGACCTGGTCCGCCTGTTCGGTGAGAATTGCGTGCCGGCCGCCGGCGATGCGCATGAGCTGCGCGTCCGGCAGGCCGTCGGCCAGCAGTTGCGCATGTTCGACCGGCGAATCCTCGTCGTCGCTGCCGTGCACGATCAGGACGGGCACGTCGATGGAAGTCAGCAGCGCGCGCTGGTCGGTATCGCGTATCGCCTGCCAGGTCCAGGCCACGGCGTTGCGGTCGGCCGGTTCGCGCATGCCGAGCCGCTGTTCGCGCGTGGCGATTTCCTGCAGCAGCGCGGCATCGCTGTCATCGCCATTGCCGCGGCCGAACCATTGCACGTCCTTCAGCACAGGGCTGCCGGACATCAGGATCAGTGCGGACGGCAGCGGGCGACCGGTGCGGCGCAGCGCATCGAAGCTGGCCAGCGCGACAGAAGTGCCCATGCTCCAGCCGGCCAGCACGAAGCGCGGCGCGTGCACGTGATCGGCGATCACGGCGCAGGCGTCTTCGGCGAATTTTTCCAGCGTGTAGTCCTGTACGCCTGTGCCGCGCCATGCTTCGGCACGGCCGCGCAGGTTGGGCAGGACCCAGTGGATGTCGGCCAGCAGCGGCAGCGCCTTCTGCCAACTGGCGCGCGTGCCCTGTATGCCGTGCAGTGCGACGAGATCGATTGCGCTGCCGTCTGCGCCCGCATGGACGACGTCGTGGTTCATGTTGCTGCTCCTCGATGAAAAAGATGCGCCATATTTGAGATATACATTTAAAATTCAATGGTTCGTCCGCATATGCAATGCGGATACATCAGTCATATACACAACCGGAAAAACATTCCCGCCCATGGCCACGTCAAAAAAAACCACCGCGAAAAAAACGACGCAGAAACCATCCGTGAAACAAACCAGATCTGAAACAGCACCCGCGCGCGGCTCAGTCGGGGGCGGCCGTAACGCACACATCCGGCCCAAGCTGACGGACCTGGCGTACGAGCAGCTGGAAGAAGCGATCATCACGCTGCGCATTCCGCCGGGTTCGGTGATCTCCGAACTGACGCTGAGCGAAATGCTGAACATCGGCCGCACGCCGATCCGCGAGGCGATCCAACGGCTGGCGCGCGAGCACCTGCTGCTGGTGCTGCCGCAGCGCGGCCTGCTGGTGCCGGAGATCGACCTGAAGAAACAGCTGAAATTGCTGGAGACGCGGCGCGAAGTGGAGCGCCTGATCTGCCGCAGCGCCGCACGCCGCGCAACGCCGGAGGAAAGGGCGATCTTCGCGCGTCTGCACGACGAATTCATGCTGGCTTCGAAGACCGATGACGATGTGACATTCATGCGTTCCGACCGTGAGTTCAACGAGGTGACGCTGCTGTCCGCCCGCAACGAGTTCGCGGAAGGCGCGATGCGCCTGATGCACGGACTGTCGCGTCGCTTCTGGTACTTCCACTACAAGCAGGCGGCCGATCTGCCGGAAATGGCGCGCCTGCATGCGAACGTGGCCGGTGCGATCGCCAAGGGCGATGTCGAGGGTGCCGGCAAGGCGCTGGACAGCCTGCTCGACAACATCGAATCCTTCGCCAAGGCGACCCTCACTTCCGACATGTAAAACGGACGTGTAAAAACGGCCGCCAGCGTCATGCGCCGGCGGCCGTTTTCCTTTGTTACAGGACGAGACCGCGATTCAGCGTGTCGTCTTCTTCCTTCGTCAGTTCCGGGCCGTCCAACGTCACGCGCGAATCGTCGACGCGGAAACGCTGGATGATCGGCTTCAGTTCTTCCTTCACGTGTTTTTCGCTGTAGCCGTTGAACAGGTGGCCGAGCAGGCCGCGGTTCAGGTCGGTCGTACCCATCGCCCAGTCGGCGATCGGGAAGGTCAGGTTCATGTTGTACTTCATCATGATGCCGAGGTTGTGGTGCGCCGTATGGTGGCGACGGATCGTGTTGATGAAGGGGATGTTGCGCACGAACCAGTTGTCGTGTACGTGGCAGCAGTAGTGGAAGGTCTCGTAGATCAGGTACTGCGCGACCATCGTGATGAACAGGATGTAGCCGGCGTTGGCATTGATGACCAGCGAGGCGATGTAGCCCAGTGTCAGTCCGCCGACGCCCAGCGTCGCCAGTACGCGCCACGGGAAGAAGACGATGCGAAATTCGCGCGTGCTGTCGATCGTCACTTCGTTGTCGGTGAAGTACTGGTGGTGCTGGCGCGTATGGCGCTCGTAGATGGCGCGTAATGCGTAGACGTCGATGCGGCGATGCATCACGTAACGGTGCATCGCCCATTCGACGAAGTTGCCGGCAATGAAGACCGGCAGGACGACCAGCCATTCCCAGCGCGCATTCTGCAGTTGCGTGGCGCAATACCAGATGGCGGCGATGCCGACACCGTACATGACGGTGATGTGCAGCAGGCCGTTATATAGGGGGCTGATGTCAGCCTTGTACTGTTCGCGGAAATTCCGCTGACGTTCGCTCATCATGATGGGTCTCCTTAGGTCGGTGGCGACAATTGTGTATGACTGATATATTAGTCGTATGTATTTGTTGTGTCAAGCTGCCATGCCAGAGGAAAGGAGACGGAAATGGAATTGGAATTGGAAAGACTGCGGCGGGCAATCGCCGGCTTTGAGGCGTTGCTGGGCGAAAACGAGGCTGAAAAAGCGGCTGGAAATATGACTGGAAACGCGACGCGGAATGTAGCGAAAAATGCAGCGGAAAATGTCGGGAAAGATGGAACGGAAGCTGGAGCGCAAGAGCGTGCCGGCACGGGTGCGGACGAGGCGCGCGTGTTGCATGCAGGCAGCGCCCTGTTGCGCGAACTGGTCGCGAACGACGACTGGCTGCCGCCGCAATACGCACAGCCGGATGCACAGCATTACCGGCAATACCTGTTGCACGCCGATGCGGCGGAGCGTTTCTCCATTGTCAGCTTCGTCTGGGGGCCGGGGCAGTTGACGCCGGTGCACGACCACACGGTATGGGGATTGATCGGCATGTTGCGCGGTGCGGAACGCAACGAGCGCTTCGTGCCGGATGAATCCGGCGCAGCGATGCGCAATCTGGGGGAGACGGTGTTGCGGCCGGGCGACGTGGAAATGCTGTCACCGGCCGCAGGCGACATTCATCGCGTCGCCAATCTGTATGACGATCGTGTCTCGATCAGTATTCATGTTTACGGTGCAGACATCGGCAAGATACGTCGCCACGTCTACGAACCGGCGACCGGCGCGATGCGTGAATTCGTGTCCGGCTATGCGAATGCGCAGGAGTTGTGAGCGGCGTGACTGTTGATGTCCGGCCGAGGTGACGTCAGCTTTCTTGCAACTGCTGCCACGGTTTGCGCGCGCGCCACTCGTTCGGCCAGTCTTCCGGCATGACGAGGTGCAGTGCGCCGATGTCGGTTACCAGCGAATCCAGTCCGGGCGAAGACAGTGATACGCCGTTCGTCAGCGCCGGCAGCCGCGTGCACAGTTCCGTCATCACCATCGGTTCCAGCCATTCGCCGTGATGGTGCCAGATGGCGCCGCCGATGACGAAGCGCTCGATATCGAGCGCCGCCGTGACGTTGAACAGGGCACGGCCGAACCATTTGGCCGCTTCGCCGATGATGGCACGGCCTTGCGGATCGCCGGCCCTGGCGGCATCGAACAGTTCGGCAGGAGGTCGATCGCAGCGCGCTTCCAGGTTATAGCCGGATACCAGTGCCTCGACATCGCCGTAATTGCCGCAGCC
>DATDLO010000207.1:0-2288 GCA_036519215.1 Oxalicibacterium sp. | reverse complement strand
GGAGCGGAGTAGCCGGCATCCTTGTCCTGCGCATAGGCGGTGATTTTTCCTTTCATGCTGTCGGTCACCTCGGCCAGATCGACCGAACCTTCCACGCGACGTGCACCGGCGCTTGCGATACCGCCGTTATTGACAGAGTTGAATCCGAAACCGCCGGTGATCGAGGTCTGCGTATCGGTGCCTGGTCCGTCCGAATGCGCTGCTTCGAACTTGACCCAGGTGCCAGGTTTGTAGCGCAGCGTTCCGTCGAAGCCTTTCAGCGTCTGACTCGCGCCATCTTCGCCCTGATGATAAGTGCTGATCCCCAGTTGCAAATGGTCGTTGAACCATTGGCTGGCACGCAAACCTGTCGACAGGTTGTCCACCTCGGTTACACCGGGCACGTATTCATATGTCGTGACCAAGTACAGGGGGTTGCCGCTAAGTGCCGACGTCGAGATCAGGCTACCGCTTGCCGCCGTCATCGACAGCGGCGAATTCAGCACGATGCGACCTTGCAGGTAATTAATCTCGTAGTCCTGCACCGGCGTCATTTCGCGGCGTTCGATGACCATGCCCGAATCCTTGTCGCGCACCTCGATCCACACGCGCTCGGAACCCTGCGTGATGTCCAGATGGCGCAGGTAGTACAACGAGCCGCCGGTCCCGCGGAATTCTTCGCGTGCCGCCAGCGTGCCGGGGTCGGCGACGAAAGCATCAATCTGCGTCTGCTTTTCGCCATACGTCGTCACGTCTTCCGAACGATGCTTCAGCTGCGCGCCGTACAGACCACGTGAGTACTGCATCAGTTCGGTGCCGGTCCACGTGGTCTGGAAGTTACCCCACAACACATGCGAATCGCCCTTCTGCAGCTTGACGTAGAACTTGCCCTGCGTCGGTGCATCGTCGACGGTCGTGCTGTCGTCGCCGTAGACCGGATAGTACAAGTTCGGATCGATGTTGCGCAGCAGATAGCGCGGGTCCTTGCTGGAGAAGTTCGTGAACATCTCGTTCAACGGTGCTTCACGCGTATCGGCCGATGCGGTCAACAGATATTCGCCCTTGACCTTGCCTTTCAAGTAAAACGCAGCGCGGCCGTCGACGAAGACTTTCTCGTCGTAATGCTGCGTATCGCCCGTCACCAGTTGGGCGGGGCCGGATACACGGTTCTTGCCGATCGTCAGATCGCCCAGCGCCAAGTAGAACCAGTCGTCTTCCGGAATGCTCAGGTTGCGGCGGAAGGTTGCCGCGCGGCCGTCTGCCTCCCGCACCGTAATTTCAACCGATTGCGGGCCGGCCGGCATGATCTGCTTCATCGCAAACGTGCCGTTCGGATCGACCGGCAATTCCAGGCCGAGCGCTTCGACGCGCTGGTCCGGACGGAGATGGGTGCCGTTGACAGTGACTGTACCGCCGGTCACCGGAATGTTACGCAGCGCAAGGCTGTTCTCGCCGTAACCGGTCAGGCGTTCACGTTCAATCCTGTCCCTGTTCTCGTTCTGCGCCATCGGATGGTTCAGCAGGTTCAGCGGCTTCAGGCTGGTTTCGTTGAAACGGCCCTGCGCATCGTAGACGCGCAGCAGATAGAAAACCTTGTCGTCTTCCGTCTTCGCCGGCACGGTCCAGTTCGTCGCGCCGGTCCACGACACCGGCAAGATTTCGAACGGCTTTTCCTGCGGATTCTGCCCGGTTCGGAACAAGCGCAACTCAGCCTTCCTGATCCACGGCAGGTAATTGGCCCACGCGCGGAATTCGACCTGCTCGCCCTTGGCGGCAGCATTCGGACTCGCCCATGCGTTCATCACCGGATCGATCGACAGGCTGTCGTAGCGCACCTGGATGTCTGCCTTCTCCAGCGCGATGTCGGTGCAGCGCTGCGCATCGGCTTCGTTGGTGGTCGAGGTATCGACCGGCTCGCCGTCGATCGTGATGCGGAACGGCACATTCGGTGTACCGACCGATTGCGGCGAACATGTCGCGCGTGGTACCGCGGCGACTGGTGCCGGATCGAACCACACGCGCAATTCAACGCGGCGGTTCTGCGCCATCCCTTCCGGCGTCGCATTCGATGCAATCGGACGGCTTTCGCCGTCGCCTTCAATTGAATAGACGATGCCCGGATTGTTCAACAGCTGCTTCAGATGTGCGGCGACAGCCAATGCGCGCGCTTCGGACAAACCCTGATTGTCGCGGAACAGGCGCTTCGCATTCGGCGACAGCCGCTGATTGTCGGTATGGCCGACGACTGCAATACGCATGCCGGATACCTTGCCCTGATGCGCCTGGATCTGTTTTGCCAACGCTTCGAT
>DATDLO010000206.1:0-3839 GCA_036519215.1 Oxalicibacterium sp. | reverse complement strand
TGACGTCGCTGCCTTCGCGATCGGCCAGTTCCCACGCGGCTTCGACTTCGGCCTGCGAGGAGAGATTGGTGGAGACGCCGCGGCCGTGATTGCCGTCGGACGGCTTGACGACCGCCGGCAGGCCGATGTCCTGCGCGGCTTCCCAGGCATCGGCCGGGCTGTCGGCCACGCGGCCTTCCGGCACCGGAATGCCGCAGGATTCGAGCAGGCTTTTGGTGAGTTCCTTGTCGCCGGCGATGCTTTCGGCGATGGCGCTGGTCTGGTCGGTTTCGGCGGTCCAGACGCGGCGCTGTTTCGCGCCATAGCCGAGCTGCACCAGGTTGCCGTCGTTCAGGCGCAGTGCCGGAATTTTGCGTTCGCTGGCGGCATCGACGATGCAGGCGGTGCTGGGGCCGAGCGCGACCGATTCATGGATGTCGCGCAGCTTGTTAACGGTGGCGGCGACGTCGAAGGGTTGGTGTTCGATGGCGGCCATCACCAGATCGCGTGCGGCAGCCAGCGCGATGCGGCCGACTTCCTCGTAGCGTACACGTACGACGACCTTGTAGACGCCGCGCTTCGAGGTTTCACGCGCCTTGCCGAAGGCGCTCGGCATGCCGGCCAGGTTCTGCAGCTCGATCATCACGTGTTCCATGATGTGCGCCGGCCAGGTGCCGTCTCGCAGCCGCTGCACGAAACCGCCGCGTTCGCCGACGCCGCAATGGTGTTCTTCCAGCGTCGGCAGGAAGCCGACCAGGCGCTCGGCAAAGCCGGGAATCATGTTGGACGGAAAATCTTCCAGCTCGCCGATATTGACCAATGCCTCCAGCGCCGGATGGTAAGTCCAGATGTTCGGTCCCCTCAGATACATCGTCTCGATGATCCGGATGGTTTTGTTGTTCATTCGTTGGTGTTCGTTCGTTGTTTGTTAGTTAACGAATTCGATTGCGGGAGCCAAAAAACAGTCGGCTAAAGAAGCCCTCAACGCGCGCCGGATGACTTTGGTTTACAGGGTGTTGAAATTATTCTTGCCTGCCGGCGGATCATACGCGCGAAGCCCGACAGCAGGTGAACGTTTGGATATACTTGCCGCCACTTGCGGCAAAAACGCAACCTTATTCGATCACCCTTCGCGATCACCGAATCCCATAGCATGAATGACCGCCTTTTCCCGGTTTTCCGGGCGCTTTGATGAATACCGTTTCTTCTCTTCCCGTTGCCAGATCGGTCGTTCCGGCAGCCTGGCAGGATGTGCAGTCGCGTCTGGGCGACGGCGAGGCGATTGTTGCCTGGCTGGAACTCGATCTCGATGCCGCATTGCATTTCACGCCCGGTATCGTCGTGCTGACCAATCTGCGCCTGCTGTCGCGCGGGCGGCATGATGAAGATTGGCAAGACTGGGTGTTGCGGCCCGACCTGTCGTTGCGCCATGCCGATCATGCCGGCGTCGGCAACCTGGAACTGGTGGACGCATCGTCGCGGCTGGTGCTGTGGCGCTATACGCTGGGCCGCAATCCTGCCGCATTGCAATTGATCGCCGCCTTCGAAGCGCGGGGCAAACAGCCTGCCGCCGGCGCACCGGCAGAGCCGCAGGCCGACGACGAAGTAGACGGCGAAGACGATAGCGAGGCCGACAGCGAAGCCGAAGAGCAGGCGCCGTCGCCAGCCGCGCTGTTTCGCCTGTGGCGTTTCGCCAAGCCGTACAAGGGCCAGCTGATTCTCGGCTTCCTGCTGACGCTGGCATCGACCGCCGCCACGCTGGTGCCGCCATACCTGTCGCTGCCGCTGATGGACAACGTGCTGATCCCGTACCAGAACGGCGTGCCGATCGATCACCATCTGGTTTCGCTGTATCTCGGCGGCCTGTTCGGCGCGGCGCTGCTGGCGTGGGGGCTGGGCTGGATGCGCACCTACATCCTGGCGCTGGTGTCCGAGCGCATCGGCGCGGACCTGCGCACCACCGCCTACGAACACTTGCTGAAACTGTCGCTCGAATATTTCGGCGGCAAACGCACCGGCGACCTGATGACGCGCATCGGTTCCGAGACCGACCGCATCTGCGTATTCCTGTCGTTGCATCTGCTGGATTTCGCGACCGACGTGCTGATGATCGCGATGACGGCCGGCATCCTGATCTCGATCAATCCGTGGCTGGCGCTGGTGACGCTGTTGCCGTTGCCATTCATCGCGTGGATGATTCACGTCGTGCGCGACAAATTGCGCAACGGCTTCGAGAAGGTCGATCGCATCTGGTCGCAGGTGACCAATGTGCTGGCCGATACGATTCCCGGCATTCGCGTCGTCAAGGCGTTCGCGCAGGAAAAGCGCGAAGCCGCGCGCTTTCGCGATGCCAACCAGCACAACCTGCAGATCAACGATCGCGTCAACAAGGTATGGTCGCTGTTCTCGCCGACCGTCACCTTCCTGACCGAAATCGGCTTGCTGGTGGTGTGGGCCGTCGGCATCTGGCAGGTGTCGAACGATCAGATCACGGTCGGTGTGCTGACTGCATTCCTTGCCTATATCAGCCGCTTCTACATACGCCTCGATTCGATGAGCCGCATCGTGTCGGTGACGCAAAAAGCCGCGACCGGCGCCAAACGCATCTTCGACATTCTCGATCATGTGTCGTCCGTGCCGGAACCGGCGAATCCGGTGCGGCTGGACAAGATCCGTGGCGACATCGTCGTCAACAACATCGGTTTCCGCTACGGCAACCGCGCGGTGATTCGCGGGCTCGACCTGCACATCCGCCCCGGCGAAATGATCGGCCTGGTCGGCCATAGCGGTTCCGGCAAGAGCACGCTGGTCAACCTGATCTGCCGTTTCTACGACGTGTCGCAGGGTGCGATCACCGTTGATGGCGTCGACATCCGTGCCATCTCGATTCCCGATTACCGCCGTAACATCGGCCTCGTGCTGCAGGAACCTTTCCTGTTTTTCGGCACCATCGCTGACAACATCGCTTACGGCAAGCCGGATGCGACGCGCGCCGAAATCATCGCTGCCGCGCGTGCTGCGAATGCGCACGAATTCATCCTGCGCCTGCCGCACGGTTACGATTCGATGGTCGGCGAACGCGGGCAGACGTTGTCCGGCGGCGAGCGCCAGCGCATCTCGATTGCGCGCGCACTGCTGATCGATCCGCATATCCTGATCCTCGACGAAGCGACATCGTCGGTCGACACCACCACCGAGCGCGAAATCCAGAAGGCGCTCGACAATCTCGTGCACGGCCGCACCACGATCGCCATCGCGCATCGTCTTTCCACGCTGCGCCGAGCCGACCGCATCGTCGTGATGGACAAGGGACAGATCGTCGAGATCGGCTCGCACGAAGAACTGCTGGCGCGTCGCGGCGCCTACTTCAAGCTGTATCAGGCGCAGGCGCGCCAGGCAGAAAACGATCTGCTGGAAGATGCGGCGCTGCTGAACGGAGGCGAGGCATGAGCGACTTTTCGTTGAATGTGCAATTGAGGCGCAACGCCTTCGGCAAGCTGACCTTCACGGATGCGGACGACAGCGTGCACGACGGCGTGGTGCCGGTACGCGCCTTTCCGATTGCCGCGCCCGAAGAAGGCATCGCCATCGTCAGCGCGGACGGCCATGAACTGTTGTGGATAGATGCACTGAATGCGCTGCCCGACACGCTGCGCACGCTGCTGCAGGAAGAATTGGCCAACCGCGAATTTCTGCCGGAGATATTGCGTATCAAGCACGTGTCGGCGTTCGCGTCGCCCAGCACCTGGCAGGTCGAAACCAATCGCGGCGATGCGATGCTGGTGCTGCGTGGCGAAGAAGACATCCGCCGTATCGGCGATTCCGCGCTGATGATTGCCGATACGCACGGCGTGCAATTC
>DATDLO010000205.1:0-6523 GCA_036519215.1 Oxalicibacterium sp. | reverse complement strand
CGTCATTGCTCGTGCCATCTTTCATCGCATCACGACAATGCACGACCAGTTTGACGAGGTTGTCGGTCAGCGCATGCAAACTGTCGTCGTCGGTTTCGCGCAGTAGACCAATCAGTTGGTCGTAGACGGACAGCAGTTCGCGCAGTTCGGGGAGGGCGCTTTCTTTCGGTAGGGCAGGCTTGGCGACGCGCTTGAACGGGAGGATGTTGCTGCCTTCGGGAGTTTTGTCGGACATGATGCCGCCTGCAAATGCTTGGGTTGATTCATGGTAAGTCCGGGCAATGGCCCCGTCAACGCGATTACATTGGTACTGTCGCTATTCAGGCGAAAAAAAAGCCGCTGGATTCCAGCGGCTTTTTGCATTGCCCGTTCTAATGTATCAGGCAGCTTTCATGTTCGACGCACTGTCGCGGTTGACGGCGCTCAGCACGGCGCGGAACGAGGCGGTGACGATGTTGCTGTCGATGCCAACGCCGAAGCGGGTCGGGCCGTTGTTGACGCGCAGTTCGATGTAGCTGGCGGCGTTGGCGTTGGCGCCGGAGCCGATTGCATGCTCGTGGAAGTCCATGAACTTGATGTCCAGGCCGAGCGCGTCGACGAAGGCGTCGATCGGGCCGTTGCCTTTGCCGCTGACCGACAACGGTTTGCCGTCTTTTTCCAGTTGCACTTCGATCTCGATGTTGCCGTTCGTGTCGACCAGCTTGTGGCTGCGATAGAAATAAGGCGTCATCGCATCCACGTATTCCTGCTTGAAGATCTTGTGGATGTCGCCGGCGACGACTTCGCGGCCGGTTTCGTCGGTGACGCGCTGCACGACGCGGCTGAATTCGATCTGCAGGCGGCGCGGCAAGACGAGGCCGAATTCCTGTTCGAGCAGGTAGGCCATGCCGCCCTTGCCGGACTGGCTGTTGACGCGGATGACGGCGTCGTAGCTGCGGCCGAGATCGGCCGGATCGACCGGCAGGTAAGGCACTTCCCAGATTGCATCCTTCTGCTGTTTAGCGAAACCTTTCTTGATCGCATCCTGGTGCGAGCCGGAGAAGGCGGTGAAGACGAGGTCGCCGGCATACGGATGGCGCGGATGCACTGGAATCTGGTTGCATTCCTCGACGGTCTGGCGGATCACGTCGATGTCGGAGAAGTCGAGGCCTGGATTGATGCCTTGCGTGTACAGGTTCAGGGCGAGGGTGACGAGGTCGACGTTGCCGGTGCGTTCGCCGTTGCCGAACAGGCAGCCTTCGACGCGATCGGCGCCTGCCATCACGCCGAGTTCGGCGGCGGCGACGGCGCAGCCGCGATCATTGTGCGGGTGCAGGCTGATGATGATGGAATCGCGGCGCTCGATGTTGCGGTGCATCCATTCGACCTGGTCGGCGTAGACGTTCGGTGTGCTGGCTTCGACGGTGCCCGGCAGATTGACGATCATCTTGCGTTCCGGCGTCGGACCCCATGCTTCGGAGACGGCGTCGACGACTTCTTTCGCGAAATCCAGCTCGGTCATGCTGAAGGCTTCCGGCGAATACTGGTAGACCCATTCGGTTTCCGGATGTGCGTCGGTCAGTTCGCGGATCAGCTTGGTGCCGTTGACGGCCAATGCCTTCACTTCTTCCTTGCTCATGTTGAACATGATCTTGCGGAACGAAGGAGCGGTGGCGTTGTACATGTGGACGATCGCGCGGCGTGCGCCGACGACGGAATCCACCGTGCGGCGGATCAAATCTTCACGTGCTTGCGTCAATACTTCGACGGTGACGTCGTCCGGAATGCGTTTTTCCTCGATCAGCTTGCGGCAGAAATCGAAGTCGGTCTGCGAAGCGGACGGGAAGGCCACTTCGATTTCCTTGACGCCGATCTTCACCAGCATTTCGAAGAAGCGCAGTTTCTTGGCCGAATCCATCGGATCGATCAGCGCCTGATTGCCGTCGCGCAAATCGGTGCTCATCCAGATCGGCGGTTTGCTGATGACATTGTTCGGCCACGTGCGGTCCTTGAGGCCGACGACGGGGAAGGCTTGATATTTGGTTGCCGGGTTCTTGAGCATCATGATGAATTTTCCTTTTGATTTCCTTGCTGCGAACGTCCTGTTTTGGTGACGTTCATCGATATTCGGGATTGCATGTCAGTCGTGGCGACGGGGCTGCCTGACTGCCACTTGCGCTAGGTCAGGCAACCGATCGGTAGCAGTAGCAGCGCAAAACGAACGCGCGAGATCGCCGTTTCGGCGTTCGGATCGCGGTTGATGCGCATGACTGAAAAGGTCTTGACGGGCATTGGCTGGAAAGAATCCGGTAAATCTGTCGGCAAACGGGCCGAAACGAAAACTATACAACAAAGGGATGAAACTGGTGGCTGAGGAGGCTTGAAGCGCGCAGCCGGGGAAACGCCTGATTAACGTAGGCGTAGTAGTCGCAGCGATAGCCCTGCCTGGCGGATGCCGGCGAGCTGGAGTGCGGAGAGGAAAGATGTGGAAAACATACAGCTAACTTTAGGGAATTGCGCCAGTCTTGTCAAGAAAAACGGCCGGATGACGCAGGCGCCGTGTGGTTTGCCCCACGTATTTGCAGGGATTGCGCAAGGATGAAAGGTCGGTGTTGCACTGCTGTCAATCCTTGCGGAAAGCCGGCAAGTCAGGGTGCTGCCTGCTGCAATTGTGGCGGTGACGGAAAATCGCCGAAGGCCAGCGCGGAGACGACCACATTCATCACCGTATCGCGATAGATGCGCCGGCCTGGATCGGCTCCGGCTGCGCCGGCGGCGACCATCAGCGGCAACAGGTGATCGGGATGTGGCTGCACGTCGTGCGCATGCGGCGCCTGTTGCCAGTTCTGCAGCAAGGCATTGCGTTCGGTTTCGCCAGCATCGGCCATTTCTGCCAGCCAGTCGTCGAAATGCGCTGACGGTTCGCGAAAGGCCGGGGTGAAACCACGCATGTTGTGAAAGCTCATGCCGCTGCCGATGATCAGTACGCTTTCGTCGCGCAGCGCCTGCAATGCCTGGCCGGCGTGCAGGTGCGTCTGCGGATCGAGGCCGCGCAGCATCGATAGTTGCACGATCGGAATGTCGGCGTCCGGATACATGACCTTCAGCGGAATGAAGACGCCGTGGTCCCAGCCGCGCTGCGTATCGGTTGCCGTCGGCAGGCCGGCATCGGCCAGCAGTTGCTGCACGCGCGCGGCCAGCGCCGGTGCGCCGGGCGCGGGATAGGTCAGCGTGTAGGTTTCCGGTGGAAAACCGTAATAGTCATAGAGCAGCGATGGCTGCGGCTGTGCATTGACGGTGAACGCCTCTTCTTCCCAGTGGCCGGAAATAATCAGGATGGCGCGCGGCCGCAGCGTTTCTCCCGTGCGGCGCAGGAAGGCGGCCATGCGGTCCCACATGTGCGGATCGCCGGGCCAGTCCATGAAGAAGCATGGACCGCCGCCGTGCGGAATGAACAGCGTGGGCAGGCGAGTGTCGGTCATGATGCGTGTCCTCCGGTTTGCTCGATGGCGGTCTTACTGCAAGGGTTGCGGCTGGCCTTCGTTACCGCTCTGCACGCGCTGCTTGAAGGCGTCGATGAATTCGCGGAAAGCCGGCTGCAACGGCGCGAACAGCGGATCCTTGCGGTGCGCCAGCATGACTTCGCCGAACAGTTTCATGCCGAGGGCGAGGGCAGTCGCTTCGTCTGCATCGGCCAGGCCGGCCGCGCGCACGCGTTCGATGATGACGAACAGGTCGTCATGGTTGCCGGCTTCGAAACTGAGCGGTTCGTGTACTTCCGGGCCGGCATGCTTGCCGCCCAGGTAGTCGAGTGTGATGCGGTATTGATGTGCGCTCATGGCGATTCCTTATCGTTTCAGTTCATCGAATTTGCCGGTAACGGCGGCCCACTGTGCATGGTCCGGCAGCGGTTGCTTGCGTGCGGTCAGTCGCTGCCAGCCGGGCTGCTCGACCAGTTCGCGATTCAGGGCGAGAAAGCGTTGCTGCTCCGGCGCCAGTTCGCGATCGCCGACGATGGCGCCGACCGGACATTCGGCTACGCACATCGAACAATCTATGCATTCGTCCGGATGGATGGCGATGAAGTTCGGCCCCTCGAAGAAGCAATCCATCGGGCAGACAACCACGCAATCGGTGTATTTGCAGGCGATGCAGGGTTCGGTGACGACGAAGGTCATGCGTTTTTGCGTTTCCTTTTAGTGTGTCCTTGCAGCATAGGCGTCTCCAATGCATTTATAAATAAGCTATATTGATAAAAATTGTTTCCATATTGTTGATAATGGACATCCTGAACTGTATGCGTGTCTTTGCCGCGGTGGTGGAGACTGAAAGTTTTACGGCAGCCGGTACGCGACTGGATTTGTCGAAGGCGGTCGTCTCGAAATATGTCGGCCATCTCGAGGATCACCTCGGCACGCGCCTCTTGAATCGCACCACGCGCAAGTTGAGCCTGACGGAATCGGGCAGCGCCTATTACGAGCGTTGCGTGCAGATTCTCGCGGACGTGGAGGAGGCCGAGCAGGCGGCAGGGCAGTTGACAGCAATGCCGCGCGGTACGTTGCGCGTGACGATGCCGGTCTCGTTCGGCAGGATTCGCATCGCACCGCTGCTGAACGACTACATGCAGCGCTATCCGGATGTGAAACTGGATGTGACCTTGTCGGATCGCCGCGTCGATCTGGTGGAGGATGGTTACGATCTGGCGATTCGCGTCGGCCATGTGCCGGAATCGGAATTGATTGCCCGCAAGCTGACAACCGAGCGCGTGGTGTTGTGTGCCGCTCCGGCTTATCTGGAACGATGCGGCACGCCGGCAACGCCGGAAGCGCTGCGCGAGCATGCCTGCCTCATTTACAGCTACGCCAGTACCGGCGAAGAATGGGTGTTGGAGGGCGGTGACGGCAAACGGCATGCAGTACGGATCGCCGGCCCGATGCGCGTGAACAATGGCGAGATGTTGCTGGCGGCAGCGCTGGACGGTGCAGGCATCATCCGTGAGCCGCATTTCATCGTCGGCGATGATTTGCATGCTGGAAGGCTGGTGGCATTGCTGCCTGATTTTCCGCCGCCGGAAATCGGGGTCCATGCGCTTTACCCCAGCCGTAAACACCTGTCGGCCAAGGTGCGTACCTTCGTCGATTACCTGGTCGTTCGGATGGCGGAAAAGACAACCGGCGCCTGAATGCGCCGGTCGTCGAGGGTTACTGCCGTCAGCAATTGCCTTTCTTGGCTTGTCCCGGCGGGCAGTGATAGCCGTGCTTGCCCTGTTTCCATTTTCCTTTGCGCAGATACCACTGGCCGTTTTCCTGATACCAGGCGGCCGGTTCGTAGTCATATCCGGAGCGTGCCTGCACCCAATGGCCTCCTGCCCATATGTGCGCATGGCCGTTCCAGTCCCAGTAGCCGGGCGCCCACACATAGCCTCTTCGCGGGGATGGCACAGGTTCGTATCTTGGCGGTGGCGGCGCGGTGCCGATACTGATGCTGACGCCGACCTGGGCGGCGGCAGGAAGTGGCAGGGCGGCGCTGACGCCGATGGCAGTTGCAGCAGCAAGAACGAGCAAGGTTTTCATGGGTAGCCTTTTTGTCTGAATGAGACATCTGGAATATAGACGTGCAAGGCGTTTTTTGCCAAGAAGGACGCATTTCTTTACATCTGTTACCGGGAGAGGTATCGACGGTTGCAATGAAAAACGGGCCCCGCAGGACCCGTTTTTACAGAAACGATGATCAGCGTTCGATCAACGTTCGTCGTAGGAGCGACGCGGTGCGCCGGTATTGCCGTCCGGACGCGGACCGCTGCGGAAGCCGCCGCCATTGCCACCGTTGCCATCCCTGCGACCCTGATAACCGTCGCCCTGACGCGGACCGCCTTGACCTTGACGCGGTGCGCCCGGTTTGGAGAAGGTGCGCTGGCTGTTGTTGCCTTTGTATCCGCCGCGGCCGTCGCCCGGTTTCCATCCCGGCTTTTGGCCGGAGCGTGGCGCCGAGGTGCGCTTCGGCTCGAAACCTTCGATGACTTCGACCGGGATCGTCTGCTTGATGAAGCGCTCGATGCGTTTCACATTCATGCCTTCGGCGTGATTGACCAGCGAGACGGCAGTACCCTTGCGGCCGGCGCGGCCGGTACGGCCGATGCGGTGCACATAGTCTTCCGGAAATTTCGGCAGATCGTAGTTGACGACGTGTGTGACGCCCGGCACGTCGATGCCGCGTGCAGCGACGTCGGTTGCGACCAGCACGCGAATCTGTCCGCGACGCAGGCCGTTCAACGTACGATTGCGCGCGCCCTGATGCATGTCGCCATGCAGCGCAGCGGCGGCGAAGCCGGCAATGTTCAGGCGATCGGCGATGGTGTCGGCATCACGCTTGGTGGCAGTGAAGACCACTGCCTGGTCCATCGTTTCGTCGCGCAGCAGATGATCGAGCATGCGGTTCTTGTGCGACAGGTCGTCGACGAAATGCACGCGCTGCTGGATGTTCTCGTGCTTGGTGGCAGAGCTGGCAATCTGGATGATCAGCGCATCTTTCGTGATGCGCTTGG
>DATDLO010000204.1:0-7171 GCA_036519215.1 Oxalicibacterium sp. | reverse complement strand
TGAAGGTGCTCTCGCACGCCGAGGTGCCGGATTCGAAAACGATCAGAGTAACTAGCTTAGTCGGAGGACAGGTATGAACGTCAGAAAATTCACTGCATCCACATCGCGCGAAGCGTGGCGCATGGTTCGCGAAACGCTGGGTCCGGACGCCGTGATTCTTTCCAATCGCACGGTGGATGCCGGCGTCGAGATTCTGGCACTGGCAGGCGAGGACATGGCTTCGCTGGCGGAGCCCGTCATCGAGAAGCCTGCGATCTCCGCACAGACGCTGTCTGTACTCGCACCGAAGCACAAGCGTCTGGAAAATGCACAACCGAATCCGCTGACGTTTTCTGGCGCAGCTGCAAAGATCGGCGCAATGCCGATGGTGACGCCGGCAGCCAGGCCGATGCAGCAGGAAGTCGCCGTGCCGGAAGCCAGCCGCCTTGAAATCGATACATTGATGAGCGAGATTCGTTCGATGCGCGGCATGTTGGAAACGCAGCTGGCGGAACTTGCATGGAGCAGCGAACAGCAGAAACGCGAGCCGGCCAAGGCCAGTGTATTGCGCGAAATGCTGGCAACAGGATTCAGCGCCAGCCTGGCACGCTACATGATCGAGCGCATGCCGGCCGGCGCCACGCATCAGGGCGGCATGGACTGGATCAAGTCGGTGCTGGCACGCAATCTGGCAACCATCGGCAACGAAAACGAAATCCTCGAAAAAGGCGGCGTCTATGCACTGGTCGGTCCGACCGGCGTCGGCAAGACGACGACGACGGCGAAGCTGGCTGCACGTTGCGTGATGCGCCACGGCCCCGGCAAGCTCGCACTGATCACGACCGACGGCTATCGTATCGGCGGCTACGAACAACTGCGCATCTACGGCAAGATCCTCGGCGTGATGGTGCATTCGGTGCGCGATGAAGCGGACCTGCGCATCGCGCTCGACGAACTGAAGGGCAAGCATACGGTGCTGATCGATACCGTCGGCGTCAGCCAGCGCGACAAGATGGTGGCCGAACAGATCGCGATGCTGTCTTCCGCCGGCAGCCAGGTCAAACGACTGCTGTGCCTGAATGCGACCTCCAACGGCGAAACGTTGAGCGAAGTTGCGCGCGCCTACATGGGCGATGGCCTTGCCGGCTGTATATTGACCAAACTGGATGAAGCTGCAACCATTGGCAATGCACTCGATGTCGTCATTCGCCAGAAATTGAACTTATACTACGTCGCGAACGGACAGCGTGTGCCGGAAGATCTGCATGTCGCCAACCAGCAGTATCTGGTCGACCGTGCATTCACGCTGAAGCGCGAAACGGCGCCGTTCCAGTTCAACGAAGCGGAGATTCCGCTGGTGATGGCGAATACGGCACGGGCAATGAAGGATAAAGGTTTGCGTGAGGTGATTCTTGGCTAGTTTCGAATGTGATCAGGCCGAAGGTTTGCGGCGGATGCTCGCTGGACCGAAACCGCGCATTTTCACGTTTCTCTCCGCCACGTCGATCGCTGAAAAAAGCGCGATGCTGGTCAATCTCGGTGCCTCGCTCGCTGCGAGTGGTAGCGCTGTCGTGCTGCTCGATGCCTGCGCATCGGCCAACGGCATCGCACGCCGCATGGGCGTCGAACTGCAGGCTACGCTACTGGATGTCGCGCGACAGCAGCGCGCTTTCGATCAGGCCGTGCAGACGATGCCGCAGGGATTCAGCATCGCTGCGCTGACTGCCGGCTCGCTGTACGCGGCGATGCACGATGCCGGCCAGCGCCGACGTCTGACGAATGCCTTCAGTGTATTGGCCTCGCAATCGGATGTGCTGATCGTCGATGCGGAACTGGATGATGACGCTGCGCGCCTGCCGCTGGACGCCATGGCCGCCGGCGATATCGTCATTCAGGTCTCGCCGGATGCTGCATCGATCAAACAAGCCTACGCGCTGATCAAGTGCCTCAATGCACAACTGGGTCGTCGCCCGTTCGGCGTCCTGGTTACCGGTGCGGAGGAACAGGAAGCGAATCTCGTTTATCGCAACATGGCACAGGTCGCCAGCCGCTACCTGGCCGTGCAATTGTACGATCTCGGTTCGGTGCCGACCGACGAGCAGGTCACGCGCGCGGCGCGCCTGGGGCGTGCCGTCATCGACGCTTTTCCGATGGCGGGGGCTTCGGTCGCATTCCGGCGTCTTGCTGAACGTTTTGCGTTGCCTGCGCAGGAGATGGGCTTCGGAGCATGATGGCAATGTATACAGCGACCGGCAAATCCGACAAGGAACATCTGATCAGCGAGCATGCCCCGCTGGTCAAGAAGCTGGCGCATCAGATGAAGGCCAAGTTGCCGCCCAGTGTCGAAGTGGACGATCTGATCCAGGCCGGCATGATGGGCTTGCTCGATGCGGTCAATCGCTACGAGGAAACGCACGGCGCGCAGTTCGAAACCTATGCCGTGCAGCGCATTCGCGGTGCGATGCTGGACGAACTGCGCAGCAGCGACTGGATGCCGCGCAGCATGCGGCAGAACATGCGCAAGATCGAGGTGGCGATGAACCAGTTGCAGCAGCAACTGGGCCGCGCACCCAACGAAAGCGAAGTGGCGCGCCAGTTGAAACTGTCGCTGGCCGATTATCAGGATTTGCTGAGCGACGGCGGTGGCCACCAGCTGGTCTATTACGAGGATTTTCACGATAACGACGAGAGTGAACACTTCCTCGACCGTTACTGTACCGACGAATCGTCCGACCCGTTGCAAAACCTGATGAATACAGGTTTTCGCTCTGCTGTCATTTCTGCCATCGAAGCGTTGCCGGAACGGGAAAAGATATTGATGGGCCTGTACTACGAACAAGAAATGAATTTGAAAGAAATCGGCGCCATCATGGGAGTGACGGAATCGCGCGTATCGCAACTGCATAGCCAGGCGATCGCGCGGATGCGTGCCAACTTAAGGGAGAAGGCGTGGACTGGGGTAGCTTAGTCGGAATCATACTGGCGATCGGGGGCATCCTCGTCGGGCAGACTCTGGAGGGCGGCAAGCTCGGTTCGCTGATTCAGCCTGCGGCTTTCGTCATCGTCATCATCGGCACGCTCGGCGCGGTGCTGCTGCAGAGCGGCTGGAGCAACTTCGCTGCCGGTATCCGGTTGGCGGGGCAAGTCTTCATGCCCAAGCATGACGATTATGTCGAACTGATTCGCAGCGTCACCAGTTGGAGCGTGATTGCACGCCGCGAAGGATTGCTGAGCCTGGAGCGCGTGATCAGCGATATCGACGATCCGTTCACCGAGCATGGCCTGCGCCTGATCGTGGACGGCGTGGATCCGAAGAAGCTGCGCGAAGTGCTGGAGCTGGAAATCACCGCACATGAAGCGAAACAGCGTCTGGCGATCAAGGTATGGGAGTCGGCGGGCGGCTATGCACCGACGATCGGTATCCTTGGCGCAGTGATCGGCCTGATTCACGTGATGGAGAACCTGTCCGATCCGAGCAAGCTGGGCAGCGGCATCGCGGTCGCCTTCGTTGCGACGATCTACGGCGTCGGTTTTGCCAACCTGGTGTTCCTGCCGATTGCCAACAAGCTCAAGGCGCTGGTCAATCGCGAGGTTTTCAAGCATGAGATGCTGGCCGGTGCATTCGCCGGCATCGCTTCCGGCGACAATCCGCGTCTGATCGAAGAGCGGATGAACATCTATCTGGCGTAACGGCACTTCCGTTCACGACCCGCGAGCGCAATCCGCATGGCACGTAAAAAACACGAGGAAGAACACGAAAACCACGAGCGCTGGCTGGTGTCGTATGCCGACTTCATCACGCTGCTGTTCGCGTTCTTCGTCGTGATGTATGCGATCTCGTCGGTCAACGAAGGCAAATATCGCGTGCTGTCCGAATCGCTGGGCATAGCCTTCGGCGGACCGACCGAGAAGACCACGGTCATCCGTGAAGCCGAACGCGTGCGCACCATCGTGCCGTTGCCGATTCAGATGCCGCAGCCGCAACCGCAGCCACGTCTCGATCCGGCGATCAAGCGCGAGCGCGCGCAGATGACCGATATCGCGCGCGACATCCTGAAAGCGATGGCGCCGCTGATCAGCCAGGGCAAGGTACGTGTGACGCAAAGCGCGCGCGGTGTCAGCGTCGAAATCAATGCCAGCGTGCTGTTCGCGCCGGGCGAGGCAAAGCTGAGCCCGGAATCCGAAGCGGCGCTGCGCGCCGTCGCCAAGGTGCTGACGAAAGTGGATAACGCGATCCAGGTCGAAGGCCATACCGACAACGTGCCGATCAGCAATGCGATGTTTCCTTCGAACTGGGAATTGTCGGCAGTACGTGCCAGCAGCGTGGTGCGACTGTTCGTCGACAGCGGTATCGACGAGAAGCGCATGGTTGCCATGGGGCATGCGGCCAACGAGCCTGTGGCCTCCAACGAGACGACGGAAGGGCGCATGCGCAATCGTCGTGTGCAATTGATGATCCTGTCCGCATTGCCGGAAACGGTGACCGAAGTGCCGGTGACACCGGACGACTGATCCGTCCTCCTTTTCGGCCGTTTCCTTTCTTTCCTGTACTATTCCCGCTCCACGACCGGGTCGTTCGCACCCCCCATCGACGTGAGCCGCATTCATCCGGTCGCAAGCGCATGATTCGACATGTAATTTTTGTCATTTAATAATTTCAATACGAATGATTTGACATCGCATCATATGGCTGGCTACCATTGCCGCTGCCCGGCGACCTGCGTCGGCGATAGCATGCAAGGGGGAGAATGACCGGACGCATCATCAAAAGGTGGCACATTGCCATCCTGTTCGCAGCGCTATGGATGACGGCGGCGGCATCGGCGGAAACCACGCTGGAGCGTGCGCAACGGACCGGCACGATTCGCATCGGCTATGCCAACGAAGTGCCGTATGCCTATATCGATTTGCAGGGAAAAGTGACCGGCGAGTCGCCCGAGATCGCCAAGGCCGTCTTCGCGCAACTGGGTGTGACGAAGATCGAACCGGTGCTGACCGAATGGGGCGCGTTGATTCCCGGCCTGCAGGCGCGCCGCTTCGACGTGATCGCCGCCGGCATGTACATCACGCCGGCACGCATGAAACAGGTGCTGTTCGCCGATCCGCATTACCAGATGCGCGATACGCTGTTGGTCCGGCAGGGAAATCCATTACATCTTTCCAGCTATGCGGATATTGCGGCCGATCCGGCATTGCGTCTGGCGATCGTGGCAGGTACGGCGGAATACGATTATGCGGTCGGTGCTGGTATCGCCGAAGAGCAGATCCTGCAGGTACCCAATACGATCGCGCAATTTCAGGCGGTGATGACGGAGCGTGCCGATGCCGCCGTCGGTACCGCGCTGACCATGAAGGACATGGCGACGAAAAGCGAAGGGCGCCTGGAAGCCGTTGCCGATTTCATCGACGATCCTTCGCATATCGGCTATGGCGCGCTGGCTTTCCGCAACGAAGACCAGGATTTGCGCGACGCGGTCAATGGCGTCATGAAGCAATGGCTGGGAACCGATGCACATCTGCAGACAGTTGCGCCGTTCGGTTTCGATCGCTCCAACCTGACGGACAAGACGCTTGCCGATTTCCCCGATGAATGATGATTTCCTGCTTCGCATGCCGACAGGTATCGCCTGCATGGTGACGGAGGCCGGTCATGCTTGCTGACATCCTGCCGTTGCTGTTGCGCGGTGTCGGCGTCACGCTCGAGATCACGCTGCTTGCCTCGCTGCTGGCCATCGTGCTGGCGCTGCTGGCAGCGCTGGCGAAGATGTCGCATGCGCGCCCGTTGCGCTGGACCGCCAATGTGTATATCGAAGTCTTCCGCGGCACCTCGCTGCTGGTGCAGCTGTTCTGGTTGTACTTCGTGCTGCCGCTGCCGCCGTTCAATATATCGATGTCGCCGTTCACCGTTGCCGTAATCGGCCTTGGCCTCCACATCGGCGCCTATGGCGCAGAAGTCATGCGTGGCGCATTCGCCGGCGTACCGCATGGTCAGATCGAAGCAGCCATCGCATTGAACATTCCGCCGTGGCGTCGCTTCGCACGCATTGTGCTGCCGCAGGCGCTGGTGAATGCAATTCCGCCCGGCACCAACCTGCTGATTGAACTATTGAAGGGAACGTCGCTGGTATCGCTGGTCACGCTGGCCGACCTGAGCTTTCGCGCAAACCAGATCGTGCAGGTGACTTACCTGAGCCGCGAAGTATTCGGCTTGACCTTGTTGTTCTACTTCGTGCTCGCGCAGTGCATCAACCTGGCGATGCGCCTGCTGGCACGTCGCCTTGCCCATGTACGAGGAGGGCGTTGATGGCATCGCTGGTCGATTTCGATTTCGCGTGGAGCATCCTGCCGAGCCTGCTGTCGGCGGCGATGACGACGATAGGCATAACACTGGTCGGCTTTGTCATCGCATTGGTTGCCGGACTCGCTTTGGCATTGATGCGGCGCAGCCACTGGCGTGTGCTGTCGTGGCCGGCGACGGTGACGATCGAATTCATCCGCAGCACGCCATTGCTGATCCAGCTGTATTTCCTGTTTTATGTAATGCCGGAATTCGGGTTGATGCTGTCGGCCACGGCTGCCGGCATCACCGGCATTGCGTTGCACTATGCCTGCTACGTGGCCGAAGTCTACCGCGCCGGCCTGGATGCGGTGCCGCGCGGCCAGTGGGAAGCCTGCAAGACACTGAGCCTGCCGCCGTTCGCTGCCTATCGCCGCGTGATCCTGCCGCAGGCATTGCGCACGGTGCTGCCGGCGCTGGGTAACTATCTGGTGGCGATGTTCAAGGATACGCCGGTGCTGTCGGCGATTACCGTCGTCGAACTGATGCTGCAGGCGAAGAACATCGGTTCGCAGAGTTTCCGTTATCTGGAACCGATCACGATGGCGGGCATTTTCTTCCTCTGCATCAGCCTCGTCGCGGCGATGCTGGTGCGTCGTCTTGAGCACGCCACGGCGCTGCCGTCCAACAAAGCAAGGAGCACATGATGACAACAACGCCGACGACAGCGGCGCCGCTGATTCGCTTTCGCGACGTCAGCAAGCGCTACGGTGCGCTGACCGTGCTCGACGGCCTGAATCTGGATATCGCGCGCAACGAGAAGGTGGCCCTGATCGGCCCCAGTGGTTCCGGCAAATCCACGCTGTTGCGTACCCTGATGCTGCTGGACGATATTGACGGCGGCGTCATCGAAAT
>DATDLO010000203.1:0-2126 GCA_036519215.1 Oxalicibacterium sp. | reverse complement strand
GTCGATTCCTGGCGGTTCGCCATCATGTCGACCACGCGACAGTCCGAGCACATCTTCAGCCGATCGGTATTGCCCGAGAACGCGCCGTGCTGCGACAGCTTTGCCACCATATTGGTAATCATCTGCGCCGTGCCGAACGGTTTGCCGCAACTGATGCAATGGAAAGGCTGCGCTTCGTTCAGCACCGCAGGCTGTTTTGCGGCACTGGTAAGCAACAGGCGCGGCTTCAGCGTGATGGCGTCTTCCGGACAGGTCGTTTCGCACAATCCGCACTGGACGCAATTGGTTTCGATGAAGCGCAGTTGCGGCAAATCCGGGTTGTCGGCCAGCGCGGCTTCCGGACAGGCGCCGACGCATGACATGCACAGTGTGCAAGCCTGCCTGTTTACCTGAATCTCGCCGAATGGCGCACCGGCCGGAAGGATAATTTCCTCGGGCGCAGCCGGCGCTTCGCTCTTCAGGTGATCGATCGCCAGTCCCAGCGTCGTCCGTTTTTCGACAGCTACGTGGAACAAGGCTGTCTTCGCCGGCACTTGCGCGGGATGCAGTACTGCCAGCGCCACGTCCAGCGCTTTCGGCGTCATTGCTTCGATCAGCGAAAAATGGCTGCCGGCATATCCCATGCCGTTCAGGATGATTTGCGCCACTTCCATCTGCCGCTTCAAGGACGTCATGTATTGCGGCGCTTCGCTACCTGTCGTCAGGATTGCAATATGTGCAGCGCCATACGCCACCGCTGCCAGCCACACATCGATACCCGTCGATGCCGTGTGATGCACCGCAATCGGCAATATGCGTGCCGGCACACCGGACAGTCCGCCATCCACTTGCACTCCAGCCTGCGCCGCACGTCCGAGCCGGTTGATGAGGGCCGCACCGTTTTCCTGATCGTGGATCAACAGCATCGGCTGAGCGCCGCCGGCCCTGGCATACGCCGCCAGCATCGTCTGTATTCTCAAGCCGATATCGGTCGCGCGTGGATACGCATAGGTCAGCGCACCGGACGGACATTCCGTCGCACATGCACCGCAGCCGACGCACAGGTTCGGATTGACCTTGATCCGGTTGCCGTCATGGCTGACTGCCTCGGCCGAACAGACGTCGATGCAGGCCGTACAGCCGATCTGGCCGTTGCGGCCATGCGCGCATAGCTTTTCCTTGTAGAGGAAGAACTTCGGCTTGCTGAATTCGCCGACCATCTGGGTCAGCTTCAACGATTCGTCGATCTGCTTCTGCACATCCGTACCGGGTGCGAAGTAGCCTTGCGGCTTCTGGTGCATGCCCAGCAAAGGCGTATCGGAAAGATCGAAGACCAGATCGGAGGTCGTGCTGCGTCGTGTGTCGCCACGCGAAAAATCGATGGCGCCGATCGCGCCGCAAGCCTTGACGCAATCATGATGCGAGCGGCATTTCGCCATGTCGATCTGATAGTCGAGGCCGATCGCCTGCTCGGGACATGCCGTCACGCACGCATTGCAGCGCGTGCAGACTTCCAGATCGATCGGATTGTCCTGCCGCCACTGCGCCGTAAAGGCACCCAGCCAGCCGGCAATCTCCGCCTGCTCGCCGGAAAATACCGGAAAGGTCCGCTCGACCGGCATTTCCGCATGCGTTTGCCCCGTCAGCAGCACGCTCACTTCCAGTTGGTCCTGCAAACGCCGCGCCCAAGGCAAGGCGCGATCCGCCGGCCCGACAATCAGCACGTGGCCTTCCGAATGGTAATCGACGACCGGCACCGGCTCCGGATCGGGCAATGCGGCAGCGGCCAGCAAGGCGGCCATTTTCGGCAGGGCCTGCTTTCCGCCTGCACCCCAGCCGCCGGTTTCACGAAGATTGACGAAGCGCAGCGGCGCAACGCTGCCTTTTTGCTGAGCCAGCTCGGTGAACAGCGCTCTTTCCTGCGTGCAGCCGATGATGACGTCGTCGACGCCATCCAGTGCTTCGAGATAGGACGTCACATCGTGCCGGCACAGTTCAGTCGCCACCGGCAACGATGCGGTGCCAAGCACCGTACCGATCTTTTCTCCGGCAACGCCGTCGATCGGCATGCTGCGGTTGCAATTGCATAGTTTGAATGTTGTCGTCATTGGCTGGCTGAAATTGCTGGCTGAATTCGATTTTTTAAT
>DATDLO010000202.1:0-2408 GCA_036519215.1 Oxalicibacterium sp. | reverse complement strand
CTGCTGCAGGCACTGCGCGCCATCGCAGGCGTGGAAACCCACTTGCTGGTTTCGGAAGCAGGCGTACTGAACCTGCACCAGGAACTCGATCTCAACCGCAAGGATGTGGAAGCGCTGGCCGACGTCACGTACAACGTGCGCGATATCGGCGCTGCGATCGCCAGCGGTTCGTTTCAATCCGACGGCATGATCGTCGCACCGTGTTCGATGAAAACGCTGGCCGCCGTCGCGCACGGCTTTTCCGACAACCTGATCGCACGCGCGGCCGATGTCACGTTGAAGGAACGCCGCCGCCTCGTGCTGATGGTGCGCGAGACGCCGTTCAATCTCGCCCACCTGCGCAACATGACAGCCGTTACCGAAATGGGCGGCATCATCTTTCCGCCACTTCCCGGCTTCTATCACCGCCCTGCTTCCATCGAGGAAATGGTCGATCACACGCTCGGTCGCGTGCTCGACCTGTTCGATCTGCAACATACCCTCGCACCTCGCTGGTCCGGCCTGAAGACACCGGACTGACCACAGGCTTCGCGCCTTGATTCCCCGATCAAACACTGCGGCAAGGCAACCTTGCCGCTTTGCCATTGGCATGTCGGCAAGTCCTTAAAAATTTATCGCCTTCCGCCTTCGCATCGTCGCGCGTCGAACATATACTGTATTTTCATACAGTATATTGAAATTCGCCATGCCCGACCGAGACAATGAAACGAACAACGAAGTGCAATGGATCGCCGCCCCGCTGAAAAGCCGCAAGGGGCGCGGCGCCGTCACCAACATGCAGGGGCGCTACGAACTGCAAACCCGCGAAGTCTTTGACGACGGCTGGAGCGACTGCAACGACGAAACCACCGGGCAAGGCGAAACCGCTGCAGATGAATCTGCTGCAGCATGGAAAACGCAAGTCATCGAAGAGCGGGCAAAGACCATCCTGTCGCGCAATTCGTCGCCCGACTTGCCGTTTGGCGTGTCGCTGAATCCGTACCGCGGTTGCGAGCACGGCTGTATCTACTGCTTCGCGCGCCCCACGCACAGCTATCTCGGCTTGTCGCCGGGGCTGGATTTTGAAAGCCGCATCTTCGCCAAAGTGAATGCACCGGAACTGCTGCGTCGCGAACTCGCCAGCCCTTCCTACCGGCCCGAGTCGATCGCGCTGGGCATCAACACCGACGCCTATCAGCCCTGCGAGCGCGAGCTGAAGCTGACGCGCCGCGTGCTCGAAGTGCTGCACGAATGCCAGCATCCGGTCGGACTGATTACCAAGTCCGCACTGATCGAACGCGATATCGACTTGTTGTCGGACATGGCATCGAAACGTCTCGCATCGGTCGCCGTCACGATCACCACACTGGACCCCGTGATCGCACGTACGCTGGAACCACGCGCCGCTGCACCGGCACGACGGCTGCGCACGATACGCACGCTGACCGATGCCGGCATTCCAGTCGGCGTCAGCATCGCGCCGGTGATTCCCTTCGTCACCGAACCCGATCTCGAACGCATACTCGCGGCCGTCGCCGAGGCCGGCGTCATCAGCGCCGGCTTCATCGTGCTGCGACTGCCTTGGGAAGTCAGCCCGTTGTTCCGGCAATGGCTGCAGGCGCATTTTCCCGACCGTGCACAGCGCGTGATGAATCGCATCCAGGACATGCGCGGCGGCAAGGATTACGACGCGGCATTCGGCAGCAGAATGAAAGGCGAAGGAATGTGGGCGGAATTGATACAGCAGCGTTTCGACATCGCCGTCGAACGCCTCGGCATCGGCCGGCGCATCACACGTTTCACATCGCTGGACACCTCGCGCTTCCGCCGTCCCTTGCATGTGCCTGCCGCTGTCGGCAAAGCGCATGGCAGCCAGCTCGACCTTTTCGGCAACCTCGAATGACGGCACGGCACTTGCCGCCGTGCACTGGCGACATAGATGCAATCCCATGTGCAATCCCGCTGAACGAAACCTTCTTTCCCGGGGTCGAAAATTCATCGTCACCGCTGACAAAGGAGGAAGACATGACCACCTGGATCGTTGCCGCCGATGAACATCGCGCCCGGATTTTCGAGGCCGACAATCTTCGCGCCCCATTCCGCGAAATCGAAGCATTCCTGAATCCCGAAGCACGCCTGCGCGAGCAGGATCTGAACACCGATGCGAACGGCCGTTATTCCGGCAAACGCGGACTGGTCAACGGCTCATCCGCCGAACCCGACAATAGCGCCGTGTTGCACAAGACCACGCTCTTTTCCAAATCGGTCAGCGATTATCTGGACAAGGCGCGCATCGAACACCGCTACGATCAGTTGACGCTGATTGCCTTTCCGAAATTCCTCGGCATGCTGCGGCAGAATATGAGCAAGGAAGTGCAGCAACTGGTGACGAAAGAAGTCTCGAAGAATATTTCCGGACTGGAATCGCG
>DATDLO010000201.1:0-17251 GCA_036519215.1 Oxalicibacterium sp. | reverse complement strand
CATTCTTGCGGCGGCAGCAGCGGGCATCACCACGCATTACGCTGACATGTTCGGCCGCCGCCTCGCTTCGACACGCATGCAGCGCATCGCCGTCTGGGACACGATCCAGATGGCGCTCAACGGTGTGATCTTCGTGATCCTCGGCGCGCAATTGCGCACCACCATCGAGGGATTGCCGGCAGTGGCAGCCGAACTGGGGATGAGCCATCCGGCGTGGCTGCTGCTGTACGTGGTGGCGATCACAGCCGTGCTGGCCGTGCTGCGCTTCCTGTGGGTCTGGAGTTCGCTGAAATTCACGCTGTTCCGCAAGCACCGCGATCAGGAGGAGACGACCAGGCCATCGCTGCGCTTGCTGCTGATGACGGCATTCGCCGGTGTGCGCGGCGCGGTGACGCTGGCCGGCATCCTGACATTGCCGTTGCTGATGCCGGACGGCAGCCTGTTCCCGAAGCGCGATCTGCTGATTTTCCTCGCCAAAGGCGTGATCCTGCTGTCGCTGTTGAGCGCGAGCATCGCGTTGCCCCTGCTCACGCGCAACCTGAAATTCGTGCCGCAGCCGGTGGTCGGCAAGGAAGAGGGCTTGGCACGTGCGGCGGCCGCGGAAGCTGCGCTGCGCCATCTCGGCAGGATTGCCCAGCCGGGCGAAAAACGCGGTTATGCCGCGAACCCTGAAGCCGTCGCACGGGTGACGGAACTGTATCGGCGACGGCTGGACTACGGCACCAACGATGGAGACGAATCAATGCGTGCGCGTACCGTGGCCGAGGCGGAACGCAATCTGCGGCTGGAGGCGATCCATGCCGAGCGCGAGGAACTGTTCCAGTTATGGCTGCACAGCAAGCTCGACGACGGACTGCACAGGCGCTTGCTGCGCGAACTGGACCTGACCGAAGGCGCATTATCGCGGGATTCGGAACATTAGCGGCAAAGGGCGGCATGCCATGTCGGCAGGGCGTCGCTGATCTATAATGGCGGGTTCCGTTTCCGCCGAATGAGGCTGCCATCGTGACGTACAGCGTCAAGGAAATTTTCTACACATTGCAAGGCGAAGGCGCGCAGGCGGGGCGCCCGGCGGTGTTTTGCCGTTTCGCTGGCTGCAATCTGTGGACAGGACGCGAAAGCGACCGCGCGACGGCCATTTGCCGCTTCTGCGATACCGATTTCGTCGGCACCGATGGCGAGGGCGGCGGCAAATTCGCCGATGCCGTCGCGCTGGCGCGCACCATCGATGCGTTGTGGCCTGCTTCTCATGCAGCAAGCAAATATGTCGTCTTTACCGGCGGCGAACCGCTGCTGCAGCTGGATGCCCAACTGATCGATGCGATGCACGCGGTCGGCTTCGAGATCGCGATCGAGACCAACGGCTCGCTGCCGGTGCCCGACGGCGTGGACTGGATTTGCGTGAGTCCCAAGATCGGCGCGCCGCTGGTGGTGCGCAAGGGCAGCGAACTCAAGGTCGTGATCCCGCAGGAAAACCAGTCGCTGGGCGATTACGAAGACCTGGCCTTCGACCATTTTTTCGTGCAGCCGATGGACGGCCCACAGCAGGAAGCAAACACGCGTCTCGCGATCGACGTCTGCAAGCGCAATCCGAAATGGAAGCTGAGCCTGCAGACCCACAAACTTTTACAGATACCGTAATCCCATGCTGACCATCACCCGCAAGCTCGAATTCGACGCCGGCCACCGCATTCCCGATCACAAGAGCCAGTGCCGCAATCTGCACGGCCATCGTTACGTGCTGGAAATCACGCTGGTCGGCAATGTCATCGAAGAGGAAGGCAGTTCGGACAACGGCATGATCATGGATTTCTCCGACATCAAGTCGCTGGCGAAGCAACACCTGATCGATGTCTGGGACCACGCCTTCCTTGTCTATGAAAAAGATGACAAGGTGCGCGGCTTTCTGGAAAGCATTCCGGGACACAAGACCGTCATCATCAACCGTATCCCGACCGTGGAAAATCTGGCGCAGACCGCGTTCGATATCCTGAACGCCGTCTACACCGACCGCTACGGCACCGGCCTGCGCCTGCACAAGCTGGTGCTGCACGAAACGCCGAACTGCTGGGCCGAGATCACGGCGGAAAGCTGAAGCGAAATGGAGCCGATGGAGCAGGCCGCCCACGATGAGATCTGGATGCGCCAGGCGCTGGATCAGGCAAGAAATGCCTGGGCGCTTGGCGAAGTGCCGGTCGGTGCTGTCGTGGTGCGCGACGGCGAGGTGATCGCCACCGGCTTCAATCAGCCGATCGGCAATCACGATCCGACCGCACACGCTGAAATCATGGCTTTACGTGCCGCGGCGACCATTCTCGGCAACTATCGTCTGCCGGGCTGTGAACTGTTCGTCACGCTGGAACCATGTGCGATGTGTGCCGGTGCGATGATGCATGCGCGGCTGGCACGCGTGGTCTACGGCGCGACCGATCCGAAGACCGGCGCCTGCGGCTCCATCGTCGATCTGTTTGCGCAGGAGAAGCTGAACCACCACACGCAACTGGTCGGCGGTGTGCTGGCCGACGAATGCGGCGCGCTGCTCAGGGAATTCTTCGCCGAGCGTCGCCGTGACGCGCAATCGCTGCGCGCAGGAGAATCCGACCTGTCAGCCTGATCCTGCCGCGTCGCGAGCGCTGGCACGATCGTTTATCCGACGGTATGATCGCAGCATGCATGTGCGGCCCGTCTGGCGGTCGCATTTCTTCTGATTTCTCCGACTTCATTCCATCGAAAGAACGCGCTTTGCCGACCGCACACGTCAACGACATCGATATCGAATACGACACGCTGGGCAATCCCGACGGCGAACCGATTCTCCTGATCATGGGGCTGGGCATGCAGCTCGTCTCCTGGCCCGAATCCTTCTGCGATGCGCTGGTGAAACAGGGTTTTCGCCTGATCCGCATCGACAATCGCGACAGCGGTCTGTCGACCAAACTCTCGCATCTTGGCGAACCGAATGTGCTGATGGCCTTGCTGAAGCTGATGCTGCGTCTGCCGTTGAAGGCCGGCTATCTGCTGGACGACATGGCGGCCGATGCCGTCGGCGTGCTGGGTGCGCTGGGCATCGAAAAGGCGCACGTGGTCGGCGTGTCGATGGGCGGCATGATCGGGCAGATTTTTGCTGCGCGCCATCCGGAACGCACGCTGAGTCTGACATCCATCATGTCCACCAGCGGCCGACGCGGCTTGCCGGAACCGACGAAAGACGCGCGCAAGGTGCTGTTCCGCCGGCCGCCGATCGAAAAGGGCGTCGATGCCGTCACCTGGCATTTCGTGCAGACGGTGCGCACGATCGGCAGCCGCGAATTCATGCCGGCGGACGATACGTTGTATCAGCGCATCCGCATCGGCGTCGAGCGCAGCCTGGAGCCGGTCGGCACCACGCGCCAACTGCTGGCGATTGCCGCTTCCGGCGACCGCGTCGAACTGCTGCAGCGCATTCGTGTGCCGACGTTGGTCATCCACGGCAAGGCAGATCCGCTGGTGCCGGTCGAATGCGGCCGAGATACTGCGCAGCTGGTGCCGGGCGCCGTGATGAAGGAAGTCGACGGCATGGGACACGATCTGCCGGATGCCTTCATGCCGCAGCTCACGCAGTGGATAGGCGAGCATTGCCGCGCGGCGTCGTCGGTCGATCAGGCCGCTGCCGAATTGCAGGCCGCGCAGGCATGACCGAAGCGGGGCTGAACGAGCGCCTGCGTATGCTGGCCACCGACGGCGGCAAGCGCACGCCGCGTATCGCCATCGTCGCGCCCAGCGGTTATGCGCCGCGCCCGGAACTGGTCGAGCGCGGTATCGCTGCATTGCGCACGCAGGGCTGCATCGTGCGCGATTTCACCGATCCGGACAGGAAGTTCCAGCGCTTCGGCGCAAGCGACGACGAGCGCATCGCGCAGTTGTACGCGGCAGCGAACGATGCCGACATCGATATCGTGCTTGCGCTGCGCGGCGGTTATGGCTTGTCGCGATTGCTGCCGTCGCTGGATTTTGCGCAACTGGCTGCCAGCGGCAAACTGTTCGTCGGCCATAGCGATTTCACGGTATTGCAGATGGGTTTGCTGCAACAGGGCGGCATCAGCTTTGCCGGACCCATGCTATGCGACGACTTCGTGCGCGACGAGCCGAGCATGTTCACGCTGGCCGATTTCTGGCAATGCCTGACGCAGTCGACGCATGCCGTTGCAGGCGAGGGCGAAGGCAATCCGGATTGCGACGTCGAAGGCCGGTTGTGGGGCGGCAATTTGGCGATGCTGACGCATCTGGCCGGCTCGCCGTGGCTGCCGGATATCGATGGCGGCATCCTGTTCGTCGAAGACGTCAACGAACATCCGTACCGCGTCGAGCGGATGATGTTGCAATTACTGCATGCCGGCGTGCTGCAGAAGCAGCGTGCGATCCTGTTCGGCGATTTCTCCGGCTACCGGTTGAGCGACTACGACAACGGCTACGATTTCGCACAGATGATCGATTATCTGCGTGCGCGGCTGCCGGCGCCGCTGCTGACCGGCCTGCCGTTCGGTCACGGGCGCGACAAGGCAACACTTGCCGTCGGCGCGCAGGCGCATCTGCAGGCGTCCGGCGGACGTTTCACCTTGCAGATGCGCGGCTACCCTTATCTGCGCTGAACGGCGCACTTTCTTCCTCCATTTTCGTCTTTCATTCCGGCAAGACCCGACAAGTCCCGGCTAGCAGGCCTGCAATGGTAGAATCGCAGGTTTGTTTCTCACTGTTCCACAAGGATTTCCTCAGTGCTTTCCACCGCAAACATCACCATGCAGTTCGGCCCCAAGCCGTTGTTCGAAAACATTTCCGTCAAGTTCGGTGAAGGTAACCGCTACGGCCTGATCGGCGCCAACGGTTGCGGCAAGTCGACCTTCATCAAGATTCTCGGCGGCGATCTGGAGCCAAGCGCCGGCAACGTGATGCTGGATCCGGGCGAGCGCCTGGGTAAATTGCGCCAGGATCAGTTCGCCTACGAAGAGATGCGCGTGCTGGATGTCGTGATGATGGGTCACGGCGAAATGTGGGCAGCGATGAGCGAACGCGACGCGATCTACGCCAATCCGGAAGCGACCGACGACGATTACATGAAGGCTGCCGACCTCGAGGCGAAGTTCGCCGAGTACGACGGCTACACGGCCGAAGCGCGCGCCGGCGAACTGCTACTGGGTGTGGGCGTGCCGCTGGATCAGCATCAAGGGCCGATGAGCAACGTCGCACCGGGTTGGAAGCTGCGTGTGCTGCTGGCGCAAGCGCTGTTCTCGAATCCGGACATCCTGCTGCTGGATGAGCCGACCAACAACCTGGACATCAACACGATTCGCTGGCTCGAGGATGTGCTGAATCAGCGCAACTCGACCATGATCATCATTTCTCATGATCGCCACTTCCTGAATCAGGTTTGCACGCACATGGCCGACATGGATTACGGCACGCTGAAGGTTTATCCGGGCAACTACGACGACTACATGTTGGCCTCGTCCCAGGCGCGTGCGCAGCAACTGGCGAACAATGCCAAGGCCAAGGAAAAGGTCGCGGAACTGCAGGACTTCGTGCGCCGCTTCTCGGCCAACAAGTCCAAGGCGCGCCAGGCCACCTCGCGTGCCAAGCAGATCGACAAGATCAAGGTGGAAGACGTCAAGCCATCCAGCCGCCAGAATCCGTTCGTGCGTTTCGAAGGCGAGAAAAAACTGCATCGCCTGGCCGTGGAAACCGAGAACATTTCCAAAACCTACGACCGCAAGATTTTCGATCGCTTCAGCATCATGGTCGAAGCCGGCGAGCGTATCGCCATCATCGGTGCCAACGGCGCCGGCAAGACGACGCTGCTGCGCAGCATCGGCGGACCGGACATCGCCGGCCTCGCAGTCGACAGCGGCAACGTCAAGTGGGCAGAGAATGCCGATGTCGGCTACATGCCGCAAGATCCGACCGAAGAATTTGCCAAGGGTGAAACGCTGACCGACTGGATGGGCCAGTGGACCAAGGAAGGCGACGACGATCAGGTCGTGCGTTCGATTCTCGGCCGCTTGCTGTTCAGCGGCGACGACGTAAAGAAATCGGTCAAGGTGCTGTCCGGCGGCGAAAAGGGCCGCATGATGTACGGCAAGCTGATGCTGGGCCGCCACAATGTGCTGCTGCTGGATGAACCGACCAACCACATGGACATGGAATCCATCGAATCGCTGAACATCGCGCTGGAACAATACGCCGGCACGCTGATCTTCGTCTCGCACGATCGCGAATTCGTTTCCTCGCTGGCAACGCGCGTGCTGGAAATCAAGGACGGCGAAATCGTCGACTTCCAGGGCAGCTACGAGGAATATCTGACCAGCCAGGGCATCGAATAAATTCTTCTGCGACATGGCGGCACAGTTGCCGTCATGTCGTTTTTCTTCCTGTTTTTCTCTTGTACAGCCCGTTGCGACCGTCATATTCGAATGGCGCTACAATCCGCTTGCATCCGTTTTTTTCCATTCCTACCGCGCCGCAGTGAAGCGGCATTGCTACCGTACCTATTTGATCAGCCATGCATACCGAGCCAATCAAGACCGTTGAATTCGAACGTCCGATGATGGATAGCGGCACCAGCTGCGTCGCCCACGCCTGGGCGCGCACGCCGGCTACGCCGTCGCCGGAGGAAAAAGTCGCGCTGAAGGCGCGCATCAGACAGTTGCTGAAAGAAAAAGAAGCGGTGCTGGTTGCGCATTATTACGTCGATGCCGACCTGCAGGATCTGGCCGAGGAAACCGGCGGCTGCGTATCCGATTCACTGGAAATGGCGCGCTTCGGCCGCGACCATCCGGCCAAGACGCTGATCGTCGCCGGCGTCAAGTTCATGGGCGAAACGGCTAAGATCCTGAGTCCGGAAAAAACCATCCTGATGCCGGATCTGGATGCCACCTGTTCGCTCGATCTCGGCTGTCCGGTCGATGAATTCGCCGCATTCTGCGATGCGCATCCGGATCGCGTGGTCGTCGTCTATGCCAACACCAGCGCCGCCGTGAAAGCGCGCGCCGACTGGATGGTGACGTCGTCGATCGGCCTGAAGATCGTCGAACACCTGCATGCGCAGGGCAAGAAAATCCTGTGGGCGCCGGACAAGCATCTGGGCAGCTATATCCAGAAGCAGACCGGTGCCGACATGCTGCTGTGGCAAGGCTCCTGCCTGGTGCATGACGAATTCAAGGGCATCGAACTGGAACTGCTGAAGCGCGAACATCCGAATGCGAAGGTGCTGGTGCATCCAGAATCGCCGGCGAACGTGGTCGAGCAGGCCGATGCGGTCGGTTCGACCTCGCAACTCATTCATGCCGCGCAGACGCTGGACGCGACCGAATTCATCGTCGCCACCGACAACGGCATCCTGCACAAGATGCGCGCTGCTGCGCCCGGCAAGGTTTTCATCGACGCGCCGACCGCCGGCAACAGTGCCACCTGCAAGAGCTGCGCGCATTGCCCGTGGATGGCGATGAACGGCCTGCAAAACCTGCTGGACGTGCTGGAAACCGGTCGCAACGAAATCCATGTCGATCCGGAAATCGGCCGCAAGGCGACGGTCTGTATCGACCGCATGCTGGACTTCGCCGCCGCGCAGAAGGCGAACGTGCGCCCGTCCGGCGATCTGGCGAAGGAACAGAAACTGTTTTCCGGTATCGGCCCCGCATGAGCACACTGAAGAATCCGTTTGCGCCGTTCGGCGCGGCACTGGCCGCGGCGTTCGAAGCTAATATTCGTGCAGCGCTGGAAGAGGATGTCGGCACCGGCGACGTGACCGGCAAGCTGGTGCCGGAAAACGAATGGGTACAGGCGCGCGTGATCGTGCGCGAGGATGCCGTGCTGTGCGGTGCGCCGTGGTTCGAAGCGGTGATGAAGCAGCTGGATGCGCACATTCGCATCGAATGGCGTTATGCGGAAGGCGATCGCATGCGTGCCGACAGCGAAGTCTGTGCCATCCAGGCGCCGGCACGCGCGTTGCTGACGGCGGAACGCACGGCACTGAATTTCCTGCAGCTGCTGTCCGGTGTGGCGACAGAAACGCGCAGTTACGTCGATCTGATTGCGGGTACCAAGGCGGCGGTGCTCGATACGCGCAAGACGTTGCCGGGATTGCGCCTCGCGCAGAAGTACGCAGTGCGCGTCGGCGGCGGCAGTAATCAGCGGATTGCACTGTACGACGGCATCCTGATCAAGGAAAACCATATTGCCGCTGCCGGCGGCGTGCGTGCGGCGATGCTGAATGCGCTGGCGCTGGATGCCGGCGTTTCCATCCAGATCGAAGTCGAGAATCTGGCGCAGTTGCAGGAAGCGCTGGACGCCGGCGCGCAATCGGTGCTGCTCGATAATTTTTCGCTGGACACGATGCGCGAAGCGGTGAAACTGACTGGCGGCCGCGCATTGCTGGAAGGCTCTGGCGGCGTCAACCGCGACACGGTGCGTGCGATCGCGGAAACGGGCGTCGATCGCATTTCGGTCGGCAGTCTGACGAAGGATGTGCGGGCAACCGACTATTCGTTGCGTATTGTCGAGTCACAGCTTAAGTCACGGCCCGACGCGTGATAACGATTTGAAACCAGTTCGAAGCCAACAAAATTCGAAGTCAACAAAAAAGCCGCAAAAACGCGGCTTTTTTTGCGGCTTTTTGTCGGAGGCATCAAGCCCCGGTTACTTCCGATCCGGCGTCAGCACGCTGGGCAGTGCCTTCGGCAGGGTGTCCGGATAGTCGCGGCTGAAGTGCAGGCCGCGGCTTTCGCGACGCGTCAGCGCGCTGTTGACGATCAGTGAAGCGACTTCGACCAGGTTGCGCAATTCCAGCAGGTCCGGCGTGATGCGGAAATTCGCATAGTACTCGTCGATCTCTTCCTTCAGCAGGCGAATGCGGTGCTGCGCACGTTCCAGGCGCTTGGTTGTGCGTACGATGCCGACGTAGTTCCACATGAAGCGGCGCAGTTCTTCCCAGTTGTTGGCGATGATGACTTCTTCATCGGCATCGGTGACACGGCTTTCGTCCCAGGCCGGCAGCGCCATGCCTTTCTGTTTCGGCTGCGCTTCGATGTACTTTGCCGCGGAGCGGCCCAGCACCAGGCATTCGAGCAGCGAATTGCTGGCAAGGCGGTTGGCGCCGTGCAGGCCGGTGCAGGTCGCTTCGCCGACGGCGTATAGGCCGGGCAGATCAGTGCGTCCGGACAGATCGGTGATGATGCCGCCGCAGGTGTAGTGCGCGGCCGGCACGACCGGAATCGGTTCCTTCGTGATGTCTATGCCGAACTGGGCACAGCGTTCCATGATGGTCGGGAAGTGCTCCTGCAGGAAGGCTGGAGACTTGTGGCTGATGTCGAGATGGACGAAATCGAGGCCGCGCTTCTTCATCTCGGCATCGATCGCACGAGCCACGATGTCGCGCGGCGCCAGTTCGGCGCGCTCGTCGTAACCTGGCATGAAGCGTTTGCCGCCGTCCTTGCCGGCTGTCATCGGCAGGCGCAATTCACCGCCTTCGCCGCGTACCGCTTCGGTGATCAGGAAGGATTTTGCGTACGGGTGATACAGGCAGGTCGGATGGAACTGGATGAATTCCATGTTGGCGATGCGGCAGCCAGCGCGCCATGCCATCGCGATGCCGTCGCCGGTAGCGGTGTCGGGATTGGTGGTGTACAGGTAGACCTTGCCGGCACCGCCGGTCGCCAGCACCGTATGTTCGGCGGAAATCGTCAGCACCTTGCCGGTCTTGACGTCCTGCACGTACAGGCCGAGACAGCGCGGGCCGTTCTTCTTGCGCTCCAGCGTTTCGGAAGAAATGATGTCGATCGCGTAATGGTGTTCCATCAGCGTGATGTTCGGATGGGCGCGCACCTTCTGTTCCAGCGTGACCTGCACCGCGTGGCCGGTGGCATCGGCTGCGTGGATGATGCGGCGCTGGCCGTGGCCGCCTTCGCGGGTCAGATGGAAACCCAGTTCAGCGGTCGGATCAGGCGTGAACGGCACGCCTTGCGCGATCAGCCATTCGATCGCTTCGCGGCCGTGTTCGACGATGAAGCGGGTGGCTGCTTCGTCGCACAATCCGCCGCCGGCGACCAGCGTGTCGGCCACATGCTCGTCGACGCTGTCGTTGGAATCGAGCACGGCGGCGATGCCGCCCTGAGCCCAGCTGCTGGCGCCGTCGAGCAACGTGCGTTTGGAAATGACTGCGACCTTGCGGGTCTCGGCGAGATGAAGGGCGACGGACAGGCCGGCCAGGCCGCTGCCGACAATGGCGACGTCAAATTTCATAATCCTGGATAGAGAGGAATCGGTCAAAACGGGTAAGCGAACCCATGACTATATTCGATTTGACGGCGAACGGCGAAAAACCACGCAGGTGGAGGGGAAATCGGGAATCATGCGTCTGTCTGTGCAGATCAGTGCGTCTCTCTGGACGGATGATCAGGCCAGCGCGTAGGTATGCGGATGGTCGATCAATGTTTCCGCTTCGGCGGTGGAGAGCGGTGGCGAGAAAATGTAGCCCTGACCGAGATCGCAGCCCATCTTCGCCAGTTCATCGATATGCACCAGTGTCTCCAGTCCTTCGGCAACCGTTTGAAGTTTCAGCGTCTGGGCCAGCGCGATCATCAGGCGGATGATTTCCACATCGCTCTGGTTGGTATCGAGACCGTGCACGAAGGTCTTGTCGATTTTCAGGATATCGATCGGCAGTTTCTGCAGATAGGCGAGCGACGAATAGCCGGTGCCGAAATCGTCGAGCGCGAGGCGTACGCCGAGTTTCTTCAGCATCGACAGCGTTTCCATCGTCTGCAGCGGATTGGCCATGGCAGACGTTTCTGTCAGTTCCAGTTCGACGGTGTGCGGCGCCACGCCGCTGCTTTCTAATATGTCGCGAACCTGCGTGAAGAACGAGGTCTGCAGCAACTGGCGCATCGAGACGTTGACGGCCACGCTCATGTTGCCCATCTTAGGATATTTCGCCTGCCAGGCAGCCAGCTGGCGGCAGCCTTCTTCCATTGCCCACATGCCGATCGGCACCACCATGCCGGATGCTTCGGCGATCGGGATGAATTCGTTCGGCGAGATCAGGCCGTATTCCGGATTATTCCAGCGCAGCAGCAGCTCGAAGCCTTTGACCTTGCCGTCCTTCAGCGACACCTTCGGCTGCCAGGCGACCGACAATTCGTTGCGTTCCAGCGCGAAGCGCAATGCGACGTCCATGCGGGCGTGTTTGGTCGATTTGCTCTGCAATACGGCGTCGTAGATTTCGATGCGATTGCGGCCGCGCTCCTTGGCCTGATACATCGCGGCATCGGCGTCGCGCACTAAATCGGCGGGCGCATGATGATCGGCGTTCAGTTGAGCGATGCCGATGCTGGTCTGGATCTTGACGGCGACGTCGTCGATCACCACGCGTTCGGACACGGCGCGCATGACGGCGTTGGCTTTGACGGCGGCTTCTGCCAGCGAAGCGTTGGTGAGAATTGCGAATTCGTTGCCGCCGAAGCGGGCGACGAAATCTTTTTGCGGCAACGTGGCGACCAGGCGCCTGCTGACTTCGACCAGGCATTTGTCGCCGAAATCGTGGCCATGCGTATCGTTGACGCTCTTGAAGAAGTCCAGATCGAGAAACAGCATCGTCAAACTGGACTGGTTGAGGCGGCTGGTTGCCATCGCTGCCTGCAAGGTATTGGTCAGATGGCGGCGATTCGGCAGTCCGGTCAGCATGTCGTGCAGGGCCTGATAGGCGATCCGCGATTCGTACTGCTTGTGTTCGGTAATGTCGCGTGTGACACCGAGTACGCCGATGATGCGGCCCCTGGCATCGGGTAGCGGATATTTGCTGGTCTGGAACCAGCGATCCAGATCGTTGCGCCAGAATCCCTGCATTTCCATGTCCTGCATCGGTTTGCCGCTCCGCATGATCTGCTGATCTTGCTGTTGTACTTCGTCGGCGATTTCTTCCGCGCTGCGGTCGTCCTCGTCGTTTGCCATTTTCAGGCAGAGATCGTAGGTGGTCCTGCCGCGCATTTCTTCTTCACTGGAAAAGCCGAAGCGCTTCTGAAAACTCAGGTTGCTGATCGTGAAGCGGCCTTCGGTATCTTTCGCGTAGATCATCGCCGGATTGAGATCGAGTACGGAACGCAGCAGTGCGGTTTCTTCCTGCAGTTTCAGTTCGACATCCTTGCGCAATGTGATGTCCTCGATGCTGAACACGAGGCCGTTGATCGCCGTGTCGTGCAGCATGTTGAAACCGCAGGTTTCCAGCCAGATCCAGTGGCCGTCGCGATGGCGGATACGGTGGCGCGAAAAGATCGTCGCATGCGGTGTTTCGCGCAGGTAGCGCAGCTTTTCCTTGTGCTCTCTTTCGTCGTCCGGATGCAGTTCAGGTTTGATGCTGCCGGCAATGATTTCTTCCGGCCTGTAGCCGACAACTTCCTGCATTGCCGGATTGGCGAACTGCACGCGGTAGTTTGCATCGGTGATGATGAAGACATGCCGCGTCAGGCGTGCGATTGCATTGAAGCGGCGTTCGTTGGTGCGGGCCTGATTCAGCGCGACGCGATTCAGGTTCAGCGTACGCGACAGCAGCAGCGCCAGCCAGCCGATGCAGATGGTGGCAAAAAAGTTCGGCAGCCATTCGCCGACGGCAGCACCCAGATAGGCATTCAGCCGATAGCCGAGAAAGGCCAGGATCAGGATGGCGCCGATGGCGATGCGATTGCTCAGCACCAGCGGAAAAATGCCGGCGACCGCGATCAGCCACGGCATCGGCAATGCCGCGCTGCGATCCAGCAGCGCCAGCACGACGATGATGAAAGTGGCGGCCGACATTTCGACCAGCAGGAAACTCTCGCAACGCAGAAAGGCGTTGCGCGGACGGAAGTGGCGGAAAAAGGCAGCTATCAGCAGCGGCGGCAGCAAGGCGATCGCAAACAGCGCAGGGCGCGCCAGCGTCAGATGGCTCGAATAAAGCAGTAGCAGGATGTGAAACAGCAGCGTGACATACAGCAGCAGCGATGCCGTACGAAAAATATCGTTGCCCGTCAGGACGATCGGCGTGCGCGGTGTATGCAGCAGCGGCGCATTCATCAGTCGGGAACGACCGGCCGGACCAGCGCAGCGGCCTGGCGAGCTCGGTTGCGTGCAGTTTCGACATCGGATGCGCTTGCTAATGCAACACCCATGCGGCGTTTAGTGAAGGATTCCGGCTTGCCGAACAGACGGATATCGGCACCCTCGATGCGCAGCGCGTCGGCCACGCCTTCGAAAGCAATTCCCTTCGCATCGTGCTTGCCGTAGATGACGGCAGAAGCAGCCGGCGTCCGCAGCGCGGCATTGACCGGCAGGCCAAGGATGGCTTTTGCATGCAGCTCGAATTCGCTCTGATACTGGCTGGCCATCGTGACCATGCCGGTATCGTGCGGGCGCGGGCTGACTTCGGAAAACCAGACCTGATCGCCCTTGACGAACAGTTCGACGCCGAACAGGCCGAGGCCGCCGAGGTTGTCGGTCACGCGGCGTGCGATGTCCTGTGCCTTCTGCAGCGCGGCTGGCGGCATCGCTTGCGGTTGCCACGATTCGATGTAGTCGCCGCTCTGTTGCAGATGGCCGATCGGTTCGCAGAATTGTGTTTCCACCTTGCCGCCGCTGCCGATGGCGCGTACTGTCAGCAGCGTGATCTCGTAGTCGAAATCGATGAAGCCTTCGGCGATCACGCGGCCGGCGTTGACGCGGCCACCGGCGGCCGCATTCTCCCAGGCGGTTTCGACTTCTTCCAGCGCATTGACGCGCGTCTGTCCCTTGCCCGACGACGATATGACCGGTTTGACCACGCAGGGAAAACCGACTTCGGTGCAGCCGAGTTGCAGTTCTTCGAGGCTGTCGGCAAAGCGGTAGGGCGAGGTCGGCACGCCGAGTTCTTCCGCCGCGAGGCGGCGGATGCCTTCGCGATCCATCGTCAGCCAGGTGGCGCGTGCGGTCGGTACGACTTGCACGCGACCGGCTTTTTCCAGTTCCACCAGCGTGGTGGTAGCGATGGCTTCGATTTCGGGCACGATCAGATCCGGTTTTTCCCTGTCGATCAATGCGGCGAGTTGTACACCGTCGGTCATGTCGATGACATGTGCGCGATGCGCAACCTGATGACCCGGCGCATCTGCATAGCGGTCGACGGCAATCACTTCGACGCCGAGGCGTTGCAGCGCGATGATGACTTCCTTGCCGAGCTCGCCGGAGCCGAGCAGCATGACTTTTGTTGCGGAAGGAGAAAGAGGCGTGCCGATGTGGCGGAGGGGATTGTTGCTTTGATTCATGAGATTTTTACGTGAGCCGTAGAGGCGTTAGCAACCAGACAATAGCAAATCCTGCGCGGTTTGGACAGGCCGCTACCGTTCTTTCTGCGTGGAAATCTTGAGATGGTTAAGGAGCGCGATCGGCACACGCAAAAAAAACTGCCGCACAACATCGTGCGGCAGCGGAGCATTCCCGTATGGACGGGAATGGGATCAGTCGTTGGCGTAGATGTCGTTGTCCTTGGTTTCCTTGATGAACAGCATGCCGATCGCGAAGGTGATCAGGGCGATGATGATCGGGTACCACAGGCCGTAGTAAATGTCGCCCTTGTAGGCAACCAGCGCAAACGAGGTCGTCGGCAGCAAGCCGCCGAACCAGCCATTACCGATGTGATACGGCAGCGACATCGACGTGTAGCGGATACGCGTCGGGAACATCTCGACCAGCATCGCAGCGATTGGACCGTACACCATCGTTACATAGATCACGAGGATGAACAGCAGCAGCAGCGTCATGCCGTAGTTGATCTGGTCGGGATCAGCCTTGGTCGGATAGCCGTGCGCCTTGATGGCATCGCCCAGTTCCTTCGCGAAAGCCTTATCCTTGGCGGTGGCATCTTCTTTCGACAGTCCGGCAGCGTCATACGAGGTCAACACGGTATCGCCGATCTTGATGGTGGCGACGGTGCCCGGTGCCGCATCGACATTCGTATAAGCGACGGAAGCAGCTGCCAGCTTGGCTTTCGCGATGTCGCAGGACGACGTGAATTTCTTCGTGCCGGTCGGGTTGAACTGGAACTGGCAGGTTGCCGGATCGGCGGTCACGACGACCGGCGATTCTTTCAATGCCTTTTCCAGCGCCGGGTTCGCATAGTGCGTCAGCGCGCTGAAGATCGGAAAGTAGGTCAGCGCTGCGATCAGGCAGCCGGCCATGATGATCGGCTTGCGGCCGATACGGTCGGACAGCGTGCCGAAGATCACGAAGAACGGCGTAGCCAGCAGCAGAGCGGCGGCGATCAGCAGGTTCGCCGTCGACAGATCGACCTTCAGCGTCTGCGTCAGGAAAAACAGCGAGTAGAACTGGCCCGCATACCAGACGACAGCCTGACCGGCGGTCAGGCCGATCAGTGCCAGGATGACGATCTTCAGGTTTTTCCAGCGGGCGAAGGATTCGCTCAACGGCGCTTTCGATGTCTTGCCTTCGGACTTCATCTTCATGAAGGCCGGCGATTCGGACATCGACATGCGGATCCAGACCGAAATACCGAGCAGGAAGACCGACAGCAGGAACGGAATGCGCCAGCCCCAGTCGGCGAATGCTTCCTCGCCGACGGCGGTACGCGTTCCCAGAATCACCAGCAGCGACATGAACAGGTCCATCGTCGCCGTGGTCTGGATCCATGACGTGAATGCGCCGCGCTTGCCCTGCGGCGCATGTTCGGCAACGTAGGTTGCCGCACCGCCGTATTCTCCGCCCAGCGCCAGGCCCTGCAGGATACGCAATGCGATCAGGATGATCGGCGCAGCAATGCCGATCGAGTTGTAGTTGGGCAGCAGGCCGACGATGAAGGTCGACGAACCCATGATCACGATGGTGACGAGGAACGTATATTTCCGGCCGATCATGTCGCCCAGGCGGCCGAACACGAGGGCGCCGAACGGACGCACGATAAAGCCGGCGGCAAAGGCCAGCAGCGCGAAGATGAATGCCGTGTTGGGATCGGTGCCGGCGAAGAACTGCTTGGCGATGATGCCGGCCAGCGCGCCGTACAGGTAAAAGTCATACCATTCGAAAACGGTACCCAGCGATGAAGCGAAAATGACCTTCCGCTCCTCCGCCGTGATCCCGCGTGATGGTTTGGATGCTGTTGCCATGATCGTCCTCCATATAATCGTTATAAGGGAGCGCGTCGTCGTACGCCCGCGCACCGTGTTGCATGCGGAGTGTGCGACGCGAAACTTACGCGATACTTGCGTGAAACTTACGTGGCGCTTACGTTGAGAAAATCGGTTTGCAAGGACCAAACATGCCGGCAAAAAGGTTTTCCGCAACGCATGTTTTAAAATGGCGGCATTTTGCAAAACGATTGTTCCAATGACGAATCCAGCCGCACCTTCTCCCGTTCCCATTCCCTTTTTGCAGGAGCTCGGCATCGAAGTGGTCGAATCGAATGCCGGCACCGCGCAGGTTCAGCTGACGCTGCAGGAACGCCACCTGAACAGCTGGCGCGTCGCGCACGGCGGCGTGGTGATGACCATGCTGGACAACGTGATGTCGCTGGCGGGCCGTTCGCTCGATCCGGAAATCCGCAGCGGTGTGACCATCGAGATGAAGACCAGCTTCATGCAGCCCGGCGGTATCGAAGGCAGCCGTCTGGTAGCGAAGGGCAAGGTCATGCATGCATCGTCCAGCATCTATTTTTGCGAAGGCGAACTGTGGAATGAAGACAAGCTGGTGGCGAAGGCGACCGGCACATTCAAGTTCATCCGTCGCAACGACGTCGCGAAGAAACTGGCATGAAGGATTTTCACGGTCGCGTAGCCGTCATTACCGGCGCAGCCAGCGGTTTCGGCCGTGCCTTTGCGCAGCAGGGCGCAGCACTGGGCATGAAGCTGGTGCTGGCCGATGTGCAGCAGGAAGCATTGGCGCAGGTTGCTACTGAACTGGCGCAGCAGGGAGTCGACGTGCTGGCCGTGCCATGCGACGTCTCTGATGCCGAGCAGGTACAGGCGCTGGCCGATGCCGTGATGGCGCGTTTCGGTGCTGTGCATCTGCTGTTCAACAATGCCGGCGTCGGCACGGGCGGGCTGGTATGGGAAAGCTCGGTCGCAGACTGGGAATGGGTGCTGGGCGTCAACCTGTTCGGCGTGATCCATGGCGTGCGCATTTTCACGCCGCTGATGCTGGCATGCGCAAAACAAGATCCCGAGTATCGCGGTCACATCGTCAATACTGCATCGATTGCAGGCCTGCA
>DATDLO010000200.1:0-13848 GCA_036519215.1 Oxalicibacterium sp. | reverse complement strand
CATTTTTCAACACATCACCAATTGTGCGTGCTTGTTGGTTCTGAATCAGATCGTTCGTGTAACTGGTGACATTGAACGGCACATCCATATTGTCCTGCGTGCCCAAGATACCGATACGCCCGCCACGTGCCACCTGTCCACCTGCATAAGGTTTCGACAAACCCTCCGCCGAAGCATCGGCAGACGCGTTGACGACGATGGTGCCGAGCGTCTGTTCAGGCGTCGAAACAGCCGTATCAGCTGACTGCTGTGCAAAGGCGCCGCCTGCTACAAGAAAGGCGGCGATGGCGATGGGAGAGCGTCGGAATCGGGAGGACATGAAGAAATACCTGACATTCAGATGAGAAAGATTCTCATTGTAGCCGCCGCCATTTCAAATGGGAATGATTTGCATTAATATTCATCATTCATACAACAGGATCGACATGAAAGCCCACCGCCTCCGCCAATGGGCATGGATACATAAATGGAGCAGCCTGGTCTGCACCGTATTCATGCTGCTGCTGTGCCTGACCGGCCTGCCGCTGATCTTCCACCACGAGATCGGCCATCTGCTAGGCGACGAAATTGAAGCGCCGGAAATGTCTGCCGATGCGCCGCGCGTCAGCCTGGATCGCGTGATGGAAGTCGCGAAATCTCAATTTCCCGACAAGGGCGGCATGTTCGTTTCACAGGAAGATGACGACGACCGCATTTGGTATGTGACCATGAGCGACACGCCAACGTCCGATACTGACCTGAAGCAAGTCGCCGTCGATGCTCGAACCGGCGCAGTGCTGGGACAGCCAAGACTTGAAGGCGGCTTCATCAATCTGATGTTCCGTCTGCACGTCGACTTGTTCGCCGGTCTGCCGGGCACGCTGTTCCTCGGTTTCATGGGGCTGCTGCTGGCAGTGGCGATCGTCTCCGGCGTAATTCTTTAGTCGCCGTTCATGCGCAAGCTGGATTTCGGCACCGTGCGCCGCGACAATTCGCCGCGCGTCAAATGGCTGGACCTGCACAACCTGCTTGGCATCGTCACGCTGGTGTGGGCATCGGTGGTGACGCTGACCGGCATCATCAACACACTCGCCGATCCGATCATCGCCTACTGGCGCTACGACCAGATGGGCGAAATGGTCGCGCCGTACAAAAACCTGCCGCCGCCGGAACATCTGGGTTCGCTGCAGCAGTCGGTCGATGCGGCGCAAGCGCTGGAACCGGGCATGAAACTGTCTTTCATCGCTTTCCCCGGCACATCCTTTTCCAGCCCGCATCACTACGGGATTTTCATGCGCGGCGAGACGCCGGCGACCTCGCGCCTGCTCAAGCCGGTGCTGGTCGATGCGCAAACCGCGAAGGTGACAGACAGCCGCACGTTGCCGTGGTACGCGACGGCGCTGCTGATTTCACAGCCGCTGCACTTCGGCGATTACGGCGGCCTGCCGATGCAGATCCTGTGGGCGCTGCTGGATATCGCGACCATCATCGTGCTCGGCAGCGGCCTGTATCTGTGGCTCAAGCGCAAGAAAGTACCCAAGGCCAGCGAATCCGCTTCGCCGGCACTGGCCACCGCAGGAAAGGAAGCATGATGAACGCCGCCTTCAAACGCATGTGGGGCGCGCCGATCGTGATCGGCATCGTCACCGCCGTCGGCCTGATCGCCGCACTGCTCGGCGACGATATGTGGGACGTGCTGTCGGCCGTCGCGCTGGCGATCCCGGTGGTCGCGGCCGGCTGGTACGGCCTGGCAAGACGCTAGAACTTTCGGCCGGCCTCGGTTTTCCGCCGCACATTTCCTCGCGGCGGAACCGTAATAGAATCGACGATATCCACATTGTTGTTGTATCCCGTCCATTTCGATAGGAGGCCATCATGGTGAATGTCGCACTGCAAGTCCGTCTGGAAGCCAAGCCCGGCAAGGAAAAGGAACTGGAAGAATTTCTGCGTGCGCAACTGTCCTATGCGCTGGGCGAGCCGGCAACCGTTTCGTGGTTCGCCGTTAAGTTCGACAATCGCACCTTCGGCATTTTCGACGCCTTTGCCGACGAAGCCGGCCGCAAGGCACATATGGAAGGCGAAATCGCCAAGGCGCTCAGTCAGCGGGCCGATGAACTGCTGGCCAAGCCGCTGGCAATCGAACGCATGGATGTGATGGCGGCCAAGCTGCCGGGCAACGGCGAAGTGCCTGATTCGCTTGGCTGAGCGCGGCCGGCGTTGATGGCAATTGCGCCGGCATCGTACAATGGCGGTCTGCAAGGAGAAGCTTATGAATACCAGTTGGGGCAATGACGAAGACGCGGAAATCGACGACGAACTGATCCACGATCTCGAATTCCTCGTGCCGGATCGCCAGCGCAATCGCGGCGATATCGGCACGCGCGATTTCTACGATCGACAGGACAGGATGGCGCGCGAAATCACCGATCGTCCGCGTTAAACTTCGATCATGAAAACGGCGGCCACGGAGCCGCCGTTTTTTCATTCCTGCTTTCTCTCCCCTGCCTCACCGCAAATCTGCGGTTCATTTTCTGCAATGCCATTTGCAGCATCGACAATCTTTTGCCTTCTCTGTAACAGCTTGCGCCATCGCAGTGCAATCAACACCGCATGGATGGCACCGTTATTGCTTCACGGGAACGGTGAATTGTTGCAACCCTGATTTAAACCGTTCCTCATCCATGTTGCTATCGATGCCGTCCTCTCCCGCCGATCCTGCGCTGCAAGCCCGCATGCTCGGTACGCTGCTCGCCAATCTGGAAGGCATGGTCTACCGTTGCCGGCTGGATGAACACTGGACAATGGAATTCGTCAGCGAAGGCTGCCTGTCACTGACCGGCTACCGCGAAGAAGACATCCTGTTCAACAGTCGCGTCTCGTACGACCAGATCACGCATCCGGATGATCGCCGGCATGTGCGCACAACGATCCTGGAAGCGGTCGCCCGCAATTGCCGATTCGATATCGAATACCGCATCGTGCGGGCAGACGGCAGCATTCGCTGGGTCTGGGAACGCGGCACCAACATCACGCGCGACGTGCTGGAAGGCTTCATCCAGGACATCACCGAGCGCAAGCAGGCCGACGAAGCCTTGCGCGAGGCGGAGCGCCGCTATCGCAGCATCTTCGAAAACGCAATCGAAGGCATCTACCAGTCGACCCCGAGCGACGGCTATCTGGCCGTGAACCCGGCGCTGGCGCGCATGTATGGCTATGCCTCGCCACAGGAAATGATCGCCGTACTGCGCGACATCGATCACCAGCTCTACGTCGATCCGCATCGCCGCGCCGAATTCATGCGCTTGATGGAGCAGGACAACGTCGTCACCAATTTCGAATCGCGCATCTACCGTCGCAACGGCGAGATCATCCGGATCTCGGAGAACGCGCGCGCCGTGCACGACAGCGGCGGCAGCCTGCTGTTCTTCGAAGGTACGGTCGAAGCAATCACCGAACGCAAGCTGTACGAAGCCGAAATCCGCTTCCAGGCCACGCACGATGCGCTGACCGGGCTGCCGAACCGCACGCTGCTGTACGACCGCATGCAGCAGGCGATGCTGCATTCGGAACGTTACGGCAACCTGACGGCAATTGCCTTTCTCGATCTGGACCAGTTCAAGTTCATCAACGACAGTCTGGGCCACCAGGTCGGCGACGAACTGTTGAAAATCACCGCACAACGGCTGAAGTCCTGCCTGCGCGAAAGCGATACCGTCGCACGCCAGGGCGGCGACGAATTCGTATTGCTGCTGATCAGCCAGCCCAACGAGGAATCGATCACGCAGACGATGCAACGCGTACTGCACGAAGTGGCGCAACCCTGGATCGCGAACGATCTGGAGTTCCGCATCACCTGCAGCATCGGCGTCACGCTGTATCCGAACGACGGGCAGGATGCCGAAACCCTGCTCAAGCATGCGGATTCAGCGATGTACAAGGCCAAGGAACTGGGGCGCAACATGTTCCAGTACTACGCGGCCGAAATGAATTCCACCGTCACCGACCGCCTGGAACTGCTGAACCGCCTGCGGCAGGCGATTCCGAACGACGAGCTGGTGTTGCACTATCAACCCAAGCTGAATCTTGCCAGCGGCGAGATCATCGGCGTCGAAGCACTGATCCGCTGGAACAGCGCGCACTCCGGCCTCGTCTCGCCCGGCGCCTTCATCCCGCTGGCCGAAGAAACCGGCCTCATCATCCCGATCGGCGAATGGGTGCTGCAGACGGCCTGCCGCCGCAATCGTGCGTGGCAGGATGCCGGCTATCCGCCGATCGTCATCTCCGTCAACCTGTCGCTGCGACAGCTGGCGCGCGGCGACATCGTGCAGCAGGTCGCACGCGTACTGACGGAAACCGGGCTGGAAGCATGCTGGCTGGAGCTGGAAATCACCGAGAGCGTGATGGCGACCGATGTCGAAAAATCGTTTGCGATGCTGACCGAATTGCGTGCAATGGGCGTGCGGATTTCACTGGACGATTTCGGCACCGGCTATTCCAGCCTCAGCTACCTGAAGCGCTTTCCCATCGATACGCTGAAGATCGACCAGTCTTTCGTGCGCGACATCGCCATCGACGGCAACAGTGCCGCCATCGTGCGCGCCATCGTTTCGCTCGGCCATAACCTGAACCTGAACGTGCTGGCCGAAGGCATAGAAACTGCCGAACAGTCCGCACTGCTGCGGCAGAACGGCTGCAATGAGGGGCAAGGCTACCTGATCAGCCGGCCTGTGCCGGAGCGGGATTTCCTGAAGTTGCTGAACCGGTGATGCCTCGACCGCGCGTTGCACGCAATCGCAGTCCAAACAAAAACGGCCGACGAAAATGTCGGCCGTTATTTTGCAGCGAGAGTGTCAGAACGTCATCCGCTTGACGCCTTCCGCCGTCCCCAGCAGACCGACGTTGGCACCGCGCTGCGCGAACAGGCCGACCGTCACCACGCCGACGATCTGGTTGATCTGCTGTTCCGTCGCAGCCGGATCGGCAATCTGCAGGCCATGCACGTCAAGAATGTAGCAACCGTTGTCGGTAACAACCGGCTTGCCGCCCTTCGCGCGCAATTGCGGATCGCCGCCCAGTGCCTGCAGGCTGCGTGCGACGGCGGTATGCGCCATCGGGATCACTTCGACCGGCAGCGGAAACTTGCCGAGCATCTTGACCAGCTTTGTACCGTCGGCGATGCAGACGAACTGGCGCGCCACCGAAGCGACGATCTTCTCGCGCGTCAATGCCGCACCGCCGCCCTTGATCATCGCGCCCTGCAGCGTGATCTCGTCGGCGCCGTCGATATAGACGGCCAGCGAATCGACATCGTTGAGGTCGAACACTTCGATGCCGTGACCGCGCAAACGCTCGGCAGTCGCCTCGGACGATGCCACTGCGCCCTTGATGCGATCCTTGATCGCACCGAGTTCGTCGATGAAGAAGTTGGCCGTGGAGCCGGTGCCGACGCCGATGATCTCGCCGGGCACCACGTATTCGATGGCGGCACGCGCTACCGCCTGTTTCATTTCGTCTTGGGTCATTGCAATCTGGAAAAAGAAAATCTGGATCGGAAGGTCGCTATTTTAACGGATGCACGCGTCCCGCCGCTGTCAGGAATGCCGCCGGCGCTGCGGCTGCCGATGCCGCGCTTCACGCATTGCTGTCCGGCTCTTCCCGCAACGTATCGAACAGCGCGATCTGCAACCGCGAATGCCAGCGCACGAAAGGCCGCCACATCAATACGGTCAGCGATGCAGCACAGACCAGGATGATCATCAGCATCTCGGGCGACGGCAGAATGCGCCGGCTCAGCGATGCGAGCAGCACCAGGATCACCGCGATCGAGATGAACGGGATCACTTCCGCAACTACCCGCCGCAGCGTGCGTCCGATGCTGCCGGCATCGCTGATCGTCAATTCCGCAAACAGCAGGCTCAATGCCTTCAGCTTGCGGTAGGCGGCAATCAGGAACGGCAGCGATATCGTCAACGCGCCACCCCAGACGATGGCCTTCTGGATCTGTTCATCCGAAATCGACGACGCCAGATTCAGTTCGATCACGCCGAAGATGTAGATGCCGGCGACGAACACGGCCACCGTCATCGCGAAATTCACCAGCACCTGCGCAACGATGCGCAGCACGATGCGGATCAGCATGGCGCGATCGCCTTCCGGCTGGCTGCTGTGCAGCCATGTCGTATAGTGGTTCGCGACATTGGCAATCGACACCGGCATCGCCTCCGCCGCATGCTTCGACAACGGATCGGCCAGCCTGATCAGATAAGGCGTCAGCAGCGTAGTCACTGCCGATACGGCAACCACGATCGGATACAGGAATTCGCTGGTTACCTGCAGCGACAAGCCGAGCGAGGCGATGATGAACGAGAATTCGCCGATCTGCGACAGCCCCATGCCGACCCGCAGCGAGGTGCGGCCGCCGTTGCCGGTGACGAAAGCACCCAGTCCGCACGACAGCATCTTGCCCAGCACCACGGCTACCGTAATCAGCGCAATCGGCAGCGCATAATCGACCAGCACCGCCGGATTGAACAACAGGCCGACGCCGACGAAGAACAGCGCACTGAACATGTCGCGTATCGGCCCGATCAGCCGCTCGATCAGATGCAGCTGACGCGCTTCCGCCATGATGGCGCCGATCATGAAGGCGCCCAGCGCGATGCTGTAGTCCAGCTTCAGCACCAGCAGGCAGAAGCCGAAACACAGTCCGAGCACGGCGATCAGGAACATTTCCCTGCTCTCGAAACGCGCGACCCAGGCCAGCAGCCGCGGCACCATCAGCAATCCCAATACCAGCGCGACGATCATGAACAGCGACAGCTTGCCGACGGTGGCGAATACGTCGCCGGCATCGACCGAGCCGTTCATCGCGATACCGGAAAGCAGTGCAATCATGCCGATCGCCAGGATGTCTTCCACGATCAGGATGCCGAAGATCAGCTGCGCGAAGCGTTCGTGCTTCATGCCCAGTTCGTCGAGCGCCTTGACGATGATGGTGGTGGAAGAAATTGCCAGCATCGCGCCGAGAAATAGCGAATCCATCGCGTTCCAGCCGAAGTAGCGGCCGATCTCGTAGCCGATCCACGTCATCAGCACGATCTCTGCCATCGCACAGACGAAGGCCGTCACGCCGACGCTGGTCAACTTTTTCAGGTTGAATTCCAGCCCCAGCGAAAACATCAGGAACACCACGCCCAGTTCGGCAACGATCTTGATCGTGTGGTCGTCCTGGATCAATTCGAACGGCGGCGTGTGTGGGCCGATGATGACGCCGGCCAGAATGTAGCCCAGCACCACCGGCTGCTTGAGCCAGTGAAACAGCAGCGTGACGATGGCGGCGATCAGCATGATCACCGCAAGGTCCTGGATGAATTCCGCTCCATGCATACGCTGCCTCTCGTCACAATCGTCGAAGCTGCCCGCTCACAGGAATTACGCAGATGAGGTCATATTCTTGCGTCGTCCGCCGCCTGTCTCATACGAGAATGATTCCTGCATCCTTGCAATGGTCTGGATGCAACATAACGCGGCTATACTATGCGCGCCTTCCAGACCGATCATGCTCACTGCCTTCAATCTCCTGCTGCTTACAGCCCTCTTCGGCGTCATCATGCTGTTCGTGCTGCTATCGCTGATGCGTAGCGGCATTCCCGGCTTGCGCGACTGGTTGCTGGCAATCGTGAGCGCCGTCGTCGCCCTGCTGCTGTTCGCCGGCCGCGGCAAGATTGCTCCCATCCTGACCATCGAGCTGGCAAACACCCTGTACGCCGCTGCCATCTGCCTGCTTTACACCGGGTTCTGCCGCTTCCTGTCGCGCCCGATCCCGGTGAAGACGCTGACCGGATCGCTGGTTCTGCTGATCGCATTGCTCGCACTGTTTCATTACGGGCGTGACATGCTGCACGTGCGCATTGCGCTCGTCTCGCTGTATCACGGCGCACTGTGCCTGGCCATCGGCCTGCTCGTGCTGCGCGCTTCTTCCAACGAGACGGCCCGCTATTGCTGCCGCTTCACCGGCGGCATGGCAATCCTGTTCGCGTTCTGCCACGGTGTGCGCGGCACCGTGCATGGTCTCGGCATCGAACAATTGTCGTCGGCATTCCAGTCTTCACCGCTGAACATGCTGTTCATCTCGCTGGGTACGCTGGTGATGCCGGTGTTCGCGATGGGCATCATCATGATCGTCCACAACCGCATGATGGAACAGGCGATGGCAGCGGCCAACCGGGATTTCCTGACAGGTGCCTGGTCGCGTCGCGCCTTCTTCGAACTAGCCGATCGCGAACTGGTGCGCGTGCGCCGTACAGGCCGGGCACTGTCGCTGTTGTTGTTCGACGTCGACCACTTCAAGCAGATCAACGATACACACGGCCACGCAGTCGGCGATCGTGTCTTACAGGAAATCGTCCAGCGCGTGGAAAAGGAAATTCGCGGCATGGATTGCATCGCGCGCGTAGGCGGCGAGGAGTTCGCGGTCCTGCTGCCGGAAACCGATGCCGCCGCCGCCATGGTCATTGCCGAACGCTTGCGCCTGACACTGGCGGCAGTACCGGATACAGCGCAAATTCGTCTGGTGCCCTGCACGGTCAGCATCGGCATGGCGGTACGCACGGAACAGGAATCGGTCGCCGACCTGATGCGGCGTGCCGATGCCGCTCTCTATCAGGCCAAGGCCGGCGGTCGCAACCGCATCGCCAGTGCCGCAGCTTAAGCCAGACTCTCCAAATCAGCGCAGCGCCGCCGCTGCCTTCGCCATTTCCGTAATCCGGTTCCAGTCGCCGGCCGCCAGCGCATCCTTCGGCGTCAGCCACGAGCCGCCAACGCAGGCGACGTTCTTGCAGGCGAGGAATTGTGCAGCCGTCTGCTGCGTGATGCCGCCAGTCGGACAGAACAACATGTCCGGAATCGGCCCGGCGATCGCATTCAGCATGCCAACACCGCCCGCCGGCACTGCCGGGAACAGCTTGACCTGACGGAACCCGGCTTCGCGTGCCGCGAGAATTTCGGACGGCGTCATCACGCCGGGCAGCAGCGGCAGTCCGCTGGCGGCCGCAGCCTGGATCAGTGCCGTCGTCAGCCCCGGCGACACACCGAACACCGCACCCGCATCGCGCGCCTGCGCAAATTCTTCCGGTCGCGTCAGCGTGCCGACACCGACGATGGCTTCCGGCACCTGCTCCGCAATCGCGCGGATTGCGGCGATGCCGTGCGGCGTGCGCAACGTGACTTCCAGCACGCGAATGCCGCCTGCCGTCAGTGCCTTTGCCATCAGTACTGCGTGACGGATGTCGTCGATTGCAATCACCGGAATCACCGGCGAGGTGCGCATGATTTCAAGAAGATTCATCATGGATGGGCCTGTATCGATTGTTGGACGTGCGTGTCTTCGTCGCTGAACGGCTCGGCGTCGCCCTTGGGCTGGTTGATTTCGGTCGAAGCCGGCGTCATCAGGTGCGGCAGGCCGAAGCTGGCCGCGCCCTCTTCGGCCGCACCGGCGGTCGCGCGGAACATCGCAAACAGTTCGCGCCCCATGCCGATCATGTTCGACGACAGGTCAGCCGCCGCCTGCGGCCGGCGCTGCCATTCGGCTTCGTCGACCAATGCCTGCAGCGTGCCGCCTTCGGCATCGAGCCGAATCAGGTCGCCATCGCGCACGCGGCCCAGCGGCCCGTTCGCCAATACTTCAGGCGACACATGGATCGCCGCCGGTACCTTGCCTGATGCGCCGGACATGCGGCCGTCCGTAACCAGCGCAACGTGGTAACCGGCATCCTGCAGGCTGCCGAGTGCCGGTGTCAGCGCGTGCAGTTCCGGCATGCCGTTCGCCTTCGGCCCCTGGAAGCGCACGACGGCGACGAAATCGCGGTTCAGCTTGCCGTCCTGGTAGGCGTGCATGAAATCTTCCTGCGAGTTGAAGACGATAGCCGGTGCCTCGACCAGATGATGCTGCGGCTTGACGGCGGAAATCTTGATCACCGCGCGGCCGAGATTGCCGGTCAGCAGGCGCAGGCCGCCATCCGGCGCAAACGGCCGCTCGGCCGGACGCAGCACGTTTTCGTCGGCGCTGGTGTCGGGCGAATCGCGCCAGACGACGTTCTCGCCTTCCAGGAAAGGTTCGCTGCAATGCGCGCGCAGGCCCTTGCCAAGGATCGTCGTTACGTCGTCGTGCAGCATGCCGGCGTCCAGCAGTTCGCGAATCACGAAACCGGTGCCGCCTGCAGCGTGGAAATGGTTGACGTCGGCCTCGCCGTTCGGATAGATGCGCGTCAACAGCGGCACCACGGTGGACAGGTCGTGGAAATCGTTCCAGTCGATGACGATGCCGGCGGCACGCGCGATCGCCACCAGATGGATCGTGTGATTGGTGGAACCGCCGGTCGTCAGCAGCGCGACGATCGCATTGGCGATGGTCTTTTCGTCGACCAGCCGGCCGACCGGCGTGAAGGCGCCGCCCTGCAGGCTGATTTCGACCGCACGGCGCGCGGCCTGCGCAGTCAGCGCATCGCGCAACGGCGTATTCGGCGTGACAAAAGCCGAGCCCGGCAAATGCAGGCCCATCACTTCCATCAACATCTGGTTGCTGTTGGCCGTACCGTAGAAGGTGCAGGTGCCGGCGTCGTGGTAGGACTTGCCTTCTGCTTCCAGCAACGCGTCGCGATCGATCTTGCCTTGTGCGTACAGCTGGCGGATGCGCGATTTTTCGGAATTCGACATGCCGGTCGTCATCGGTCCGCTCGGGATGAACACGGCCGGCAGATGGCCGAAATGCAGCGCGCCGATCAGCAGGCCCGGCACGATCTTGTCGCAGATGCCGAGATAGACAGCCGCATCGAACATGTTGTGCGACAGCGCGATGCCGGCCGACATCGCAATCGTGTCGCGCGAGAACAGCGACAGCTCCATGCCCGGCTGGCCCTGCGTGATGCCGTCGCACATCGCAGGCGTGCCGCCGGCGAACTGCGCGACGCCGCCCGCGTGGCGCACTGCCTCGCGAATGATGTCGGGAAAACGATGGTAAGGCTGATGCGCCGACAGCATGTCGTTGTAGGCGGAAACGATGGCGACCGACGGCAGCTTTTGCTGCTTCAGGACCAGCTTGTCGTTCTGCGGAAAGGCGGCGAATCCGTGCGCCAGGTTCGTGCACGACAGTGTGCTGCGATGCACGCCACGCGTGACGGATTCGGAAAGCTGATGCAGGTAGGCAGCGCGATAAGGGCGGCTGCGCTCGACAATACGTCCGGTTACGGCGGCTAGGACGGGATGGAGCGGCATGGATTCTTCCTTGAGATCGAAGGTGAAATTTTACTACAAGATGACATGCCGACCGGCAAGCAATGCAGGAATATCCGTCACGCACAACCGGTCTTTCCCGCTATGACTGCCGATCGTCGACGAAATTCATTCCCGTCCGCCGAAACTCTTGCCGGCGTTCCGGAACTGCGTTCCTTCGCCAATGGAACTTTCCGCCGATCGCGCTATCCGTTACAGGACACCTGCGACCGGACGATCCGCATTCCACCCACGCATACCGGCCTGCCGGAAACTATTTGTAGTGGAATTACCATAATCTGATATAGTTATTTCAATCATCGCCATACCGTCATGCCCACTTCCCTTACCGACACTTCCGCCTACCAGGCACTGCAACAGCATCTGGAGGATGCCCGCCATTGGCAGTTGCGCGACCTGTTTGCCCACGACGCACGGCGCTTCGAGACATTCTCCGCCGAAGGTGCCGGCCTATTTCTGGACTATTCAAAGAATATTGTCGACGAAAAGACGATGGCGCTGCTGTGCGCTCTCGCACGCAATGCGCAAGTCGAAGAAAAACGCGATGCAATGTTTGCCGGCGAAGAAATCAACGGCACCGAACATCGCGCCGTCTTGCATACGGCGCTGCGCCGGCCGCGCGGCGACAAACTGCAGCACGATGGCCGCGACGTCGTTGCCGATGTCCATGCCGTGCTCGACCGTATTGCCGGCTTCACCGAACGCGTACGTTCCGGCGCATGGCTGGGCCACGACGGCCGCGCCATCACAGACATCGTCAACATCGGCATCGGCGGCTCCTATCTCGGCCCGAAGATGACCTGTCAGGCGCTGCGCCCGTTCTGCCATCCGCGCCTGAAGATGCACTTCGTCTCCAACGTCGACGGCCACGATCTGGATGCACTGCTGCCGCAGATCGATGCGTCGACCACGCTGTTCATCATTTCGTCCAAGACCTTCAGCACGTCCGAGACGATGACGAATGCGCAATCGGCGCGTGCCTGGTTCCTGCAGCAGGCGCCGGAAAGCGGCCTGCCCCGGCATTTCGTCGCCGTCTCCACGCATCTGGAACTGGTCACGGAATTCGGCATTGCACCGGAAAACATGTTTCCCTTCTGGGACTGGGTAGGCGGACGTTATTCCGTGTGGTCGGCCATCGGCCTGTCGCTCGCGCTGGCAATCGGCTTCGACGGCTTCCGCGATTTTCTGGCTGGCGCGCATGCGATGGATACGCACTTCCGCACCGCGCCGCTGGAGAAGAACCTGCCGGCCATCATGGCGCTGACGGGCATCTGGAACCGCAATTTCCTCGGCAGCGCATCGATCTCGATCGCGCCCTACCACCAGGACCTGTCGCTGTTTCCCGGCTATCTGCAACAGCTGGAAATGGAAAGCAACGGCAAGCGCGTGCAGATGGACGGCGCGCCGGTGTCCGTCGCCACCTGCCCGGTCATCTGGGGCGACACCGGCACCAACGGCCAGCACGCCTACTTCCAGATGCTGCATCAGGGTACCGACATCACACCGGTCGATTTCATCGCTGCATTGAAACCGTCGCACCACCTCGAACATCATCAGGCGCGCCTGCTGGCGAACTGTTTCGCGCAGTCGGAAGCCTTCATGCGCGGCAAGACTGCCGACGAAGTGCGCGCCGACATGGCGACGCAAGGTTTGCCCGATGCGGAAATCGCACGGCTGATCCCGCACCGCACCTTCCCCGGCAACCGTCCGAGCAACACGATCCTGATGGACACACTCACGCCGTCAACGCTGGGCGCATTGATCGCGTTGTACGAGCACAAGGTTTTCGTTCAGGGTGCCATCTGGGGCATCAACAGTTTCGACCAGTGGGGCGTGGAACTCGGCAAGGTGCTGGCAAAGAACATCGAGGCGGAACTGGTCGGCCAGCCGATGCCGGCGCAGCACGACAGCTCGACCAACGGACTGATCGAACGCGCCCGCAAGGCGATGCAGTAACGCCAGGTTCATGGCCTCCAATGTACGCCGTATGAATTGCCGCTCCCGGAAAGTCCTGCTACCGTTCACCAAGACCGAAAAACAAAGCAACACTTAAACACACACCGGATTTTTTCATCACCATGGCACTCAACGATTTCGATCTTGTCCTCTTCGGCGGCGGCGGCGATCTGTCGATGCGCAAACTGATTCCCGCGCTCTATGCCCGCGACCGTGCCGGCGATCTGCCGCCGACTGCTCGGATCGTCTGCGTCGGCCGCCATCCGTGGAGCGACGCGGAGTTCGTCGACGCACTGAACGCAAACGCACGGCCGCACATCGGCGACAAAGCCTTCTCCCAGACTGCATGGGACAAGTTCTGCGCCCGCATCCGTTATGTTTCGCTGGACGCGACCGACGCCACCACCTACCAGCCGCTGATCGACGCGCTGCGCAACGATGCAAAGCTGACGCGGGTGTTCTACCTTGCCGTCTCGCCGACGCTGTTCGCGCAGATCTGCCACAACCTCGCCGAGCGCGGCCTCGCCACCGACAATTCGCGGGTCGTACTGGAAAAACCGCTGGGCCGCGATCTGGAAAGCGCCAAGCAGATCAACCAGGAAGTCGGCCGCGTCTTCAAGGAAT
>DATDLO010000199.1:0-8781 GCA_036519215.1 Oxalicibacterium sp. | reverse complement strand
CATCGCGCTTGAATTCGATGACGACATCAAGCGGCACCCAGTAATCGTGCCAGCGCCATGCATCGAATTCGGGATGTTCGGTCAGGCGCAGGTTGACGTCGCTGTCACGGCCGACCATGCGCAGCAGGAACCAGATCTGTTTCTGCCCCTTGTAGTGGCCGCGGATTTCGCGCTTGATGAAATGGTCGGGAACTTCGTAGCGCAACCAGTCGCGCGTGCGGCCGATGATCTTGACGTGTTCGGCACGCAGGCCGACTTCTTCTTCGAGTTCACGGTACATCGCCTGCTCGGGCGTCTCGCCGAACTTGATGCCGCCCTGCGGAAACTGCCACGAATGCTCGCGCACCCGTTTTCCCCACCAGACTTCGTTGTGGGTGTTGAGCAGAATGATGCCGACGTTAGGGCGAAAGCCTTCACGGTCCAGCATGTTGCACCTCAAACTTTCTGCGGCGGACGGACCCTTATCGAGAATCGGCAACAAGGCCGCGAACCGTGGCCGCGCAGGGTGACACGCGAACAACGGTAACGGCGATCAATTGTACGAAGTACGGGTGCATCAGCCAGCTAATCCTTTAAAATTGAGTCGATTATAACCCTCTCTCTTTCAAAAAGACTCACACCGTCATGCGCGCCTCCCGTTTTTTCATTTCCACTCTTAAAGAAGCACCTTCCGAAGCTGAAATCGTCAGCCACAAGCTGATGATGCGCGCCGGCATGATCAAGCGGCTCGGTTCAGGAATCTATACCTATATGCCGATGGGCCTGCGCGTGATCCGTAAGGTGGAGGCCATCGTTCGCGAGGAAATGAATCGCGCCGGCGCGATCGAGCTGCTGATGCCGGTCGTGCAACCGGCCGAGCTGTGGCAGGAAACCGGACGCTGGGACAAGATGGGGCCGGAACTGATGCGCGTGAAAGATCGCCACGGTCGTGATTTCGCGATCCAGCCGACGTCGGAGGAAGTCGTTACCGACGTGGTGCGCACCGAGATCAAATCGTATCGCCAGTTGCCGGTCAACTTCTATCACATCCAGACCAAGTTTCGTGACGAGCGCCGTCCGCGTTTCGGTTTGATGCGTGGGCGCGAGTTCACGATGAAGGATGCCTATTCGTTCGACCGCGATGTCGAAGGCCTGCAGCGTTCTTACCAAGTGATGTTCGATGCCTATGTGAACATCTTCACACGCTTCGGTCTGCAGTTCCGTGCGGTAGCGGCCGACAACGGTGCGATCGGCGGTTCGGGCTCGCACGAGTTTCACGTGATTGCCGATACTGGTGAAGACGCGCTGGTCTATTGCCCGAATTCGGATTATGCGGCCAACATGGAAGCTGCCGAAGCGATGGCGCCTGTCACGCCGCGCGCAGCAGCTGCACAATCGATGGCGAAGACGTCGACGCCGGGCATGGCGCGTTGCGAAGATGTTGCCAAGCTGCTGGGTGTGTCGCTGACGCAAACCGTCAAGTCGCTCGTGCTGATGGTCGAGAAAGAAGAGGACGGCAAGGTAACCAAGCAGGCGTGGCTGTTGCTGCTGCGCGGCGATCATGAACTGAACGAAGTGAAGGCTGCCAAGGTGCTGGGACTGGCGAATTTCCGTTTTGCCAGCGAAGCGGAAATCGTCGAGTGGTTCGGTACGCCGCCCGGATACCTCGGCCCGATCGGTACGAAGAAGCCGGTCAATGTCGTGGCTGACCGCACGGTGGCGGCAATGAGCGACTTCATCTGCGGCGCCAACGAGGTCGATTTCCATCTGACCGGCGTGAACTGGGGACGCGACCTGCCGGAACCCGCCGTGTTCGATCTGCGCAACGTCGTCGAAGGCGATGCTTCGCCGGACGGCAAGGGCACGCTGGCGATCCAGCGCGGTATCGAGGTGGGCCACGTTTTCCAGCTCGGCACGCGCTATTCGGAAGACATGAAAGCCACCTTCCTTGATGAAAACGGCAAGCCGCAACTGCTGCAGATGGGCTGCTACGGCATCGGCATCACACGCATCTTGGGTGCGGCGATCGAGCAGAACTTCGACGAGCGCGGCATCATCTGGCCGACTTCGCTGGCGCCGTTCGAGATCGTGTTGTGCCCGATGGGCTACGACCGCAACGAGGCAGTGCGTGCCGAAGCGGATCGCCTGTACGCAGAATTGACGGCGGCCGGCGTCGACGTGATCCTCGACGATCGCGGCGAGCGTCCCGGCGTCATGTTCGCCGACTGGGAATTGATTGGCGTGCCGCACCGCATCGTCATCGGCGACCGCGGCCTGAAGGAAGGCAAACTGGAATACCAGGGACGCCGCGATACGGAAGCTACTGCTGTCGCGATGGGCGACGCGGTCGCCTTCGTCAAGAGCAGGCTGTCAGCCTGACCGTCGGAGCGAGGCGATGCGCGGGCGTATGCGATACGGACTGGCCGCTTGTGCCCTGATGCTGGCGATGCAGCCGGCGCAGGCCGGCAACCAGAAGGAAGAGGCGCTGGCCGATTCCGTGCGCATCGCATTGTCGCGTGCGATTGGCGATCCGCGTCCGCCCGTTCCCGATTTCGCCGACGTCGGTGAACGTCTCGATTATTTGAGCTGGCTCGGCGACATGTCGGCCCGCCTTTCGAAGCGTTTGCCGGACAGGCAGGTGCGCCTCGAGTTTCTGAAGACGGCCTGGTACGAGTCGCGCCGCGCCGGGCTGGATCCTGCGCTGGTGCTGGGTTTGATCCAGGTGGAATCGGCGTTTCGCAAATATGCAGTGTCGCCGGTCGGCGCGCACGGTTACATGCAGGTGATGCCGTTCTGGACACGCGTGATCGGCGATGGCGATCGCAGCACGCTGTTCAACATGCAGACGAATCTGCGTTTCGGCTGCTCCATCCTGCGCATGTACCTGGATATGGAAAAGGGCAATCTGTTCATGGCGCTAGGGCGTTATAATGGCAGCCGCGGCCGCCCCGAATATCCGAACGCCGTGCTGGCGGCATGGCGCAAGTGGGAACACAAGCCGGAGCGCAAACCAGAACTTCCACAGAATGCACGATCGGATGGCATCGTGGAAAAGCAAGTGGTATCGATGCCGCTGGATGTGCGGTAATACTGATCAAGGAAACAAAAACGCCCGCGCGATGCGGGCGTTTTTGTTTGGCACAATGGAAGAAGATTATTTCAGGTGGCCGGAGATGAGTTTGGTCATCTCGAACATGGACACTTGCTTCTTGCCGCCAAAGACAGCTTTCAGTTTGTCGTCTGCGTCGATCATGCGTTTGTTGGTCGCATTCTGCAGCTTGAACTTCTTGATGTAGTCCCAGACTTTCTTCGTGATTTCCGTGCGCGGAACAGCGTTGCTGCCGATCACGGCGGCCAGCACTGCGGACGGGGTGACAGGTTTCATGAAGGCGGCGTTTGGCTTGCGCGGAGCGGCTTTCTTCTTGGCGACTGCTTTTTTCGCGACGACTTTCTTGGCAGGCGCTTTCTTCGCTACTGCTTTTTTCGCGACGGCTTTCTTGGCCGGAGCTGCCTTCTTGGCGACGGCTTTTTTGGCAGGCGCTTTCTTCGCTACGGGTTTTTTTGCTGCGGCTTTCTTGGCGGCCGGTTTCTTGGCTGCGGGTTTCTTGGCTGTTGCCATTTCAAAACCTCCTTCACATTGTTTGGGAAATTGCGTCAGTTCACGCAACGCTAATAGTGGTGCGGTTTTCCCCGGCATGCAAGTGTTTTTGTGCGGATTTCTGCGCGTGTGTATGCTGCCCGCCACGCGGGTCGTCAGAGGGGGAAAAGGGAATTTGCGGAGCGAGGGCGAACACATTCTGCAGACCTGCTGTTTCCGATGCCGCAGCGATGGCGGAATCGGCTTGCGTCCGACGGCATCGGCGACGTGTTTCGCGCGGTGGCGGAGACGGAAAATCCGCCTTGTGCGAGAGGGGCGTACACAATAAAAAAGCCGGGAATATCCCGGCTTTTCCGTCTTGCGCCTGTGTCTAGCGCATTCCGGGCAGCATGCCTTTCATGCCGCGCATCATCTTTGCCATGCCGCCGCCCTTGAGCTTCTTCATCATCGATTGCATCTGCTCGAACTGCGCCAGCATGCGGTTGACTTCCTGCACCTGAACGCCGGCGCCAGTGGCGATGCGGCGCTTGCGGGAAGCCTTGATCAGTTCTGGCTTGGCGCGCTCGGCCGGCGTCATCGAATTGATGATGCCTTCCATGCGGGCGACCTGCTTGTCGGCCATGCCCATGTTGGCGTTGCCGGCAGCCATCTGCATCTGGGCCGGCAGCTTGTCCATCAGGCTGGCCATGCCGCCCATCTTCTTCATCTGCGTCAGCTGGGATTTGAAGTCGTTCAGGTCAAACTTGCCGCCGCCCTTGATCTTCTGCGCCAGATCCTGTGCGGCGTCCATGTCCACGCCCTTGCGCGCTTCCTCGACCAGCGCCAGGATGTCGCCCATGCCGAGGATGCGGTCGGCCATGCGGGCCGGGTCGAAGGCTTCGAGGCCGTCCATCTTTTCTGCCACACCGGCGAACTTGATCGGCTTGCCGGTGACGTGGCGCACCGACAGTGCCGCGCCGCCGCGCGAATCGCCGTCCAGCTTGGTCAGCACGACACCAGTCAGCGGCAGCGCATCGCTGAAGGCCTTGGCGGTGTTGATCGCATCCTGGCCGAGCATGGCGTCGACCACGAACAGGGTTTCGATCGGCTTGACGGCGGCGTGCAGTGCGCTGATTTCCTGCATCATCGCTTCGTCGATGCCGAGCCGGCCGGCGGTGTCGATGATGAGCACGTCGTGGTAATGGCGCTTTGCATGGTCGAGCGCGGCCAAGGCGATGTCGACCGGCTTGTCGGTCGGTTGCGACGGGAAGAAGTCCGCACCGACCTGTTCAGTCACCGTCTGCAGCTGGCCGATCGCGGCCGGACGATAGACGTCGGCGGAGACGGTCAGTACTTTCTTTTTCTTCTGTTCGCGCAGGTATTTGGCCAGCTTGCCGACGGTGGTCGTCTTGCCGGCGCCCTGCAAACCGGCCATCAGGATGATCGCCGGCGGTTGGGTGGCAAAATTCAGCTGCGATGCCTCGGCGCCGAGATCTGCGCCCATCAGTACGGCCAGCTCACGCTGGACGACGCCGACCAGCGCCTGTCCTGGCGTCAGTGAGCCGATGACGTCCTGGCCCATTGCCCTTTCCTTGACGCGCGCAATGAACTCGCGCACGGCCGGCAGTGCAACGTCGGCTTCGAGCAGTGCGAGGCGTACTTCGCGCAGCATTTCGGCGGTATTGGATTCCGTCAGGCGCGCTTCTCCGCGCATGGTCTTGACGGCCTTGGCGAGGCGTTGGGTGAGATTGTCGAGCATGTTGGAAGGAAAAAACGGGGGTGGGCCGCAAACATTCACGCGTCGTTGACGTCATGACATGAAGCAGCGGCGAATATCCGTCATTTTACCCGATGGCGGGAGGTGCGATTCCTTGCCGTGCAGAGGATGTGTTTGCCGGGTGCAGGACGCAAAAAACGGCGGGCCGGATGCCGTTCGTCCCGCGAGAAAGCCGGCTGCGGCAGGTGCGGCCGAGGCCGGGCAGGACTATGCGAAGCTGCCGGTCTGGAAAGACAGTTGGTGTAAACTCGAACGATGCAAATCTATTTCTTTGTCCTAGCTGCGCTTTGCTATGCGTGTTGCGCATTCCTGCCGTCGAAAAACAGGCTGGCGATCTCGCTCGGCACGCTGGTCGGCTGGTTGCTGCACGGCGGCGCATTGTGGGCCGATATCGTCGCGGCGCCCGATTCCCTGCGGCTGGGGTTTGCCGTCATGCTGTCGACGACGCTGTGGATATCGGTGGCAGCCTATTGGCTGGAGAATCGCAACTTTTCGCTGGACGGCATGCGCGTCCTGGTATTGCCTTGTGCGGCCTTGGCGGTACTGCTGCCGCCGATTTTCCCCGGTAGCGTCATTCCGCTGCAAGGCAAGACGGCATTGTTCCCGTGGCATATCGCGATTGCCACGCTGGCCTATGCGACGCTGACGATCGCGGCTTTTCACGCGGTGCTGATGGCGTTGCAGGAATCCAAGCTGCATACGCGGATGAGCGAACAGAAGAAAGGCTGGTTCGCGCTGGCAATCGATCGCCTGCCTGCCTTGCTGACGATGGAAAAACTGCTGTTCCGCCTGATCGGCTTCGGCTTCCTGCTGCTGACGCTGACGGTGGTTTCCGGCGTGGTCTTTTCGGAGGAATTGTTCGGCAGGGCATTCACCTGGGATCACAAGACGATATTCACAATATTGTCGTGGGTGCTGTTCGGTGTGCTGCTGGCGGGGCGTCGCTGGCAGGGATGGCGCGGCAGGACCGCACTTGGATTCACGCTGGCCGGTTTCTCCTTGCTGCTGCTTGCCTATGTCGGCAGCCGCTTCGTGCTGGAAGTCGTCCTGCACCGGAGTTTCATATGAAATTCCTGTTGTGGGCGATCCTGATCTTCGCTGTCGTCTGGGTATTGCGCAACAAGGCACATGCGCAGGCTCGATCCCAATCCCAGGCTCGACCTCAATCGCCGCCGCGCCAGCCCACTGCGTCTGGCCGCGAAATTGAAACCATGCTGCGTTGCGCGCATTGCGGCACGCATTTTCCGGCATCGGAAGCGGTATTCGATACCGCACATGCGGCTTTTTGCTGCAGCGAGCACCAGCAGCGACATGCCGCACGCTGACTAACGCTGATTCGACTCATGGCGCGTTCCCGACCCGTCTACGCAGATACGCGCGAAACCTTCTGGCGCACGCTGCAAACCTTTGCCTTCACGCGCATGGTGATCATCGCCGTGCTGCTCGGCTATTTCGGCTGGGCGGGCAGCAAGGTGATGCGCTATCAGCAGGAGTTCTGGACTGCCTGCATTACCTATCTGTTGCTGGCCATGGCATTCGTGCTGCTGGCGACTTACGTACGGCGACGGTTCCTGCTGCAGGTCGCAGCGCAAATTGCGGTGGACCTGGCGGCGATCACGCTGTTGTACCTGTCGGCCGGCGGCATCAAGAGCGGACTGGCCATTCTTTATCTGTTCCCGCTCGCCGGCAGTGCGATCCTGGCGCCGCTGATATTGGCGCTGTTCTTCGTCTCGGTGGCGACGCTGGTGATGCTGGCGGAGAACGGCTATCAGCTGCTGAATGCCGGTTCGGACATTTCATCGACGCAGGCCGGGTTGTACGGTGCGGCATTCTTCATCGTCATCTTTGCGATCAATCGCCTGGCCGATCGCCTGATCAAGCAGGAGTCGCTGGCGCAAGGGCGGGGCAAGGCGCTGCATATCCAGCAGGCAATCAACCGGCTGGTGATCGCCGACATGGACGACGGTGTGCTGGTGCTGGATCGCAAGGGGCGCGTACTGACCAGCAACCCGGCGGCAGCACGCATGCTGGGACTGACCTTCCCGCATGAAAAGGCCTACGGCAAGTTGTCGGACATGCTTTGGCTGGCGCCGATTGCCGAAGCCTATGTTGCGTGGAGCGCCAATGGCGGTTTGCAGGCAACGACGCAGAGTGGCGTGCAAGGTCGGCCGACTTTCGTACACATCAAGCATGGCGAGGAAAGTACGCTGCAAGGCGGCACCACGATCTGGGGTGGCCGGCGCGAACTGGCGACGCATCTGCGGCTGCGTTTCATGCGTGTCGATACCGGCGGTATGCAGGACGAACGTGTGGTGGCATTTTTGCAGGATGTGACCGAAATCGAGAATCAGGCGCAGCAACTGAAGCTGGCATCGATGGGACGGCTGACCGCCAGCATTGCACACGAGGTACGCAATCCGCTGTCTGCGATCGGCCATGCGGCATCGTTGCTGAACGAAGACGAAACCGATGCCGCGCGCCAGCGCATGCTGAAGATCATCGCCGACAATGTCGCACGGCTGAACCGGATGATCGAGGACATTCTGAAACTGTCGCGCAAGGCGCATCAGCATCAGGAGCCGATCGCGCTCAGGCCACTGCTGGATGAATTGCTGGCGGAATTGCGCGAAACGCATACAGTGAAGGATGGCGTGATCGTCGCCCTTGACATGCGGACATACAGGGTGCGTTTCGATCCGTTGCATTTGCGTGAAATCATCTTGAACTTGCTGACAAATGCGTTACGCTACGCAAGCGGTGCGCCAGGCAGCATCCAGATTCGTGTGGTGGCCGGAATCGGACATAGACTCGAGCTACATGTGAGGGATGACGGACCGCAGATCAGTTCCACGGTGCGGGCCCACCTGTTCGAACCGTTCTACACGACGTCGAGCAAGGGAACCGGCTTGGGGCTGTATCTGGCGCGCGAACTGTGCCTGAACAACGGCGCGATGTTGAACTACGAATATCGCAGCGACGGCGAGAACAGTTCGCCGTCGGGACGTTTCGTCATCACCTTCGCTGTCGACGAGGCTGCATGATCAGCCGCGCACCCATCCACCCATTGATGAATCGAACATTCTGCAAGCAATGACTGCACCCCGCATCCTGATAGTCGACGACGAAGCCGATCTGCGCGAATTGCTGGAAATCACGCTGGTCAAGATGGGCCTGGATGTCGATAGCGCGCAGAACCTGACCGCAGCCCGCGAGCATCTGGGACGCACCGAGTATGCGCTGGTGCTGACGGATATGCGGTTGCCGGATGGTCTTGGTATCGATCTGGTGCAGGAAATCAACACGCAACATAAAAATACGCCGGTTGCCGTCATCACCGCGTTCGGCAGTGCTGAAAACGCGGTGGCGGCATTGAAGGCCGGCGCGTTCGACTACCTGTCCAAGCCGGTCGGCCTGGAGCAGTTGCGCGTGATGGTGCGCTCCGCCTTGC
>DATDLO010000198.1:0-3514 GCA_036519215.1 Oxalicibacterium sp. | reverse complement strand
AACTTCCCTACCGGCTGGCAAACCAAATAAATTCGCCTGCGGGACGGCACCGGCGGCCGATTCAAGCAGTGACGGCTGTGATGGGCGGGGATTGCTGCAGCAGTACCGAAAATGCATGTTCCAGTTGCGCCTCGCTGCCGGTGGTGAACGCCTGCAGCGAACCCGGGCGGGTTTCGAAGCGTTGCAGGCCGCGCTGCTGCAACAGCCGTTCCAGCTGGCGCGACACGGCTTCGCCGGTATCGATGATGGTGATCGGATCGGCACCTTCGCGCTGCGCAATGGCTTCGATTGCCGGTTGCACGAAAGGATAGTGCGTGCAGCCCAGCGCGATCGTGTCCGCACCGCCGCGCAGGATCGGTGTGACGTAGCGTTCCAGCATGGCGACGGTTTCCGGCGATTCCAGTTCGCCTTTCTCGATCTGCTCCACCAGGCCGACGCAGGCCTGGGTCAGGAAGCGTACGCCGGTGGACGAAGTGATGTGATCGCGCAGTGCGATGAAACGGCTGCTGGCCAGCGTACTTGCGGTTGCCAATACGCCACCGATACCGCTCTTGCTGAAGACGGCGGCCGGCTTCAGGCCGGGCTCGACGCCGACAACGATCAGTTCCGGATGATGTTGACGCAATGCTTCGATCGCGGCTGCCGTTGCGGTGTTGCAGGCGACGACGATGGCCTTGACCTTCTTCTGCAGCAGGAAATCGGCGATTGCCAGCGTACGTTCAATGATCTGTGCATCGCTTTTGCCGCCGTATGGCGCATGGCCGGAATCGCAGAAGCACAGCAGATGTTCGGACGGCAGGCGTGCCTGCACGTGGCGCAGCACGGAGAGTGCGCCGACGCCGGAATCGAACAAGCCGATCGGCGCTTCGGTCGCTTCCTGATCAGGGGTAGGCGAAAAACTCACGTCGTGCGGATCCGGTTCGAAGAAAACATCAATTGGCCGAAACCGGAATCTCGTTCAGGCGGATCTTCTCGATCTTTTCTTTCCATTCCTTCGGGCCGGTCGCATGCACCGAGGTGCCGGTCGCATCGACGGCAACCGTGACGGGCATATCCTTGACTTCGAATTCGTAAATCGCCTCCATGCCGAGGTCCGCAAAGCCGAGCACTTTCGCGTTCTTGATCGCCTTCGAGACCAGATACGCCGCGCCGCCGACCGCCATCAGGTAGGCCGACTGATGCTTCTTGATCGCCTCGATCGCCACCGGGCCGCGTTCGGCCTTGCCGATCATCGAGATCAGGCCGGTCTGCGACAGCATCATTTCGGTGAACTTGTCCATGCGCGTGGCCGTCGTCGGGCCGGCTGGGCCGACGACTTCGTCGCGCACCGGATCGACCGGGCCGACGTAATAGATCACGCGGTTGGTGAAATCGACAGGCAACTGTTCGCCTTTCGCCAGCATGTCCTGGATGCGCTTGTGCGCGGCATCGCGGCCGGTCAGCATCTTGCCGTTCAGCAGCAGCGTCTGGCCGGGCTTCCACGAGGCGACTTCTTCCTTCGTCAGCGTATCGAGATTCACGCGCTTGGATTTTTCGGTGTTCGGCATCCAGTTTACGTCCGGCCAGTCGGACAGCGAAGGCGGATCGAGATAGACCGGGCCGGAACCATCCAGCACGAAATGCGCATGGCGTGTCGCCGCGCAGTTCGGGATCATGGCGACAGGTTTCGATGCCGCATGCGTCGGATGCATCATGATCTTCACGTCCAGCACGGTGGTCAGGCCGCCCAGGCCTTGCGCGCCGATACCGAGCGCATTGATCTTGTCGCACAGTTCGATGCGCAGTTCTTCGGTCTTGTTCTGCGGACCGCGCTTGCGCAGCTCGTACATATCGATGTCTTCCATCAGCGACTGCTTGGCCATCAGCATTGCGCGCTCGGCCGTACCGCCGATGCCGATGCCGAGCATGCCCGGCGGGCACCAGCCGGCACCCATCTGCGGCACGGTGTTGAGCACCCAGTCGACCAGCGAATCGGATGGATTCAGCATCGTGAATTTCGACTTGTTTTCCGAACCGCCACCCTTGGCCGCGACCTGTACGTCCACGGTATTGCCTGGTACCAGTTCCATATGCACCACGGCCGGCGTGTTGTCTTTGGTGTTCTTGCGCTCGAACTGTGGATCGGCAACGACCGACGCACGCAACGTGTTGTCCGGGTGCAGATAGGCGCGGCGCACGCCTTCGTTGACGACATCGGTGATCGATTCGTTGCTGCCGAAGCCGGCGAACTTCACATCCATGCCGATCTTCAGGAAGACGTTGACGATGCCGGTATCCTGGCAGATCGGGCGGCGGCCTTCGGCGCACATGCGCGAGTTCGTCAGGATCTGCGCGATCGCATCCTTCGCTGCCGGGCTTTGCTCCGATTCATAGGCGCGCGCCAGGTGCTGGATGTAATCCTGCGGATGGTAGTAGCTGATGTATTGCAACGCAGCAGCAACGGATTCGATCAGGTCGTCTTTCTGGATGGTAGTCATGGCGGTTTCGGCTGGTAGTGGACGGGCAGGAAGGATAGATCAGTGGAATGTGTGCAAGGCGATTTGCTCTGCACATGCATGTCGGCGGTGGCGCAGCGGACTTGATAGTGGGCGAGGCCTGGTGCCAATCGAAACGCGAGGGCGCGATCCGGAGGCGATGGAGGCCAGCGCATTGTGCAAGATCGGGCCGATATACAATGGCAGCTGCAGCCAGCGCGCCGCAAGAATGAAGTCTGCCGGCGGACGGATACGTGCGAAAAAGGTGGAATTTTCGTGGTCTGCAGGAGATTTCATGAGGCGCGCAAAGGCAGTGCGAACAAATGGAATGCCCGCATTTTACACGGGCAGCCATGCTTTCGCGGCGGTTCGTGCACGCGCCGGGCAGCGATTTTCAATGAATTTTTTGCAGCGATTACGGCAAGAATTTGCTGTAAGTTGCGCAGTAAGTTTAGTGTAAGGCTTCAGTAAGCGGAAACGCTTATTGTGGTCGGCAAACAGGATACGGAACCGGAGGAGAACATGTCCGACATAGAAAGTTTCAAGCAGGAGCAGCGCGTTTTTGATCCACCTGCCGATTTTGTCGCGAACGCGGCCATCAGCGGCATGGATGCTTATCGTGCAATGTGCGCGGAAGCGGAAGAAGATTACGAAGGCTTCTGGGCGCGTCTCGCCCAGCAGAATATTCAATGGACCAAGCCGTTCACAAAGCGGCTCGATGCGTCCAACGCACCGTTCTACAAATGGTTTGAAGATGGCGAATTGAACGTCGCCGCCAATTGCCTGGATCGCCACCTGACCAACGGCAATGCCGACAAGACCGCGCTGATTTTCGAATCCGACGACGCCAAGGTCAGCAGCGTCACGTACCGCGAACTGTACGAACGCGTCTGCAAGTTTGCCAACGGCTTGAAATCGCTCGGCGTGCAGAAGGGCGATCGCGTCGTCATCTACATGCCGATGTCCGTTGAAGGCATTTCCGCTATGCTGGCCTGCGCGCGTATCGGTGCCACGCACTCGGTCGTGTTCGGCGGCTTCTC
>DATDLO010000197.1:0-6696 GCA_036519215.1 Oxalicibacterium sp. | reverse complement strand
TGATCGTTCGCTATGACACCGAACCGGTAATTGAGATGACTTGCACGTTTGGTACGGATGGCGGTAACTACTACCGGACAACTTGCAGGGCTCGCCAGGGAAAGCATCAACGCGGGCTGGAGGCTTGGTTTCAACAGAAATGAGTTGGGCAACAATTCATAGAGACAAAGCGGCTTCGTTGGTCGGCTTGATTTTGCGTATGCATTCACAAAAAGTGAAACGGAATTTACCTGCGTTCCTGGGAAGTACGCGTTAGACATGTTTGTGGATTGGCAATGACAAAAAATGACTCGACATCCAGATTCGAAACAAAACTTCTCAGCCCTGCGATGTCGGAGAGCGATAGTCCTTGGGCATTTGTGGTTCTGCCAGAAGATGTCAGTGCCACACTTCCCCGACGCGGAAGGACGACCGTGGACGGCACTGTCAACGGTTATGCGTTCCAGGCGACGCTGGAACCGGATGGTAAGCGTAGTCACTGGTTGCGGTTAGATCAGGAGTTGCTCGATGCTGCCGGCATGCATGCCGGAGATGTCGCGATGTTTGAGGTGACGCCCGTGGAACGCGAACCTGAGCCGGAAGTCCCGTCGGACCTGCAGCAGGCATTGGACGTTTCACCTGAGGCTTTGGCTGGCTGGAACGAGACTACGACGATCGCGCGCCTGGACTGGATACATTGGATTACTTCAGCGAAGCAGGCCAGGACGCGTGCGCAAAGGATCAGCAATGCCTGCAGCATGCTTTCTTCCGGCAAGCTGCGGGTTTGTTGTTTTGATTCGTCCGGTTACTACAGCAAGGCGTTCAGCGCTCCCAAGGCAGCAGACTAGGGTAGCCGGCTATTCAGGAGATTCTTCTTATGGCGACAGTCAAACCATTTCTGATGTTTCAGGACGGTAATGCGCAGGCTGCACTGGATTTGTATTGCGCGACGTTTCCCGATTCCGGCATGTTGCAGGTCGAACGTTATGCCCAGGACGGGCCAGGACTGGCGGGAACGATCAAGGTTGCAGCATTCACGCTTTGCGGTCGGGAGTTCATGTGTTCGGATAGTCCGATCAAGCACAATTTCTCTTTCACGCCCTCCAGTTCCATTTTCGTGGAATTCGATTCGGTGGCCGAGCTGGAGCACGTCTTCGGTATCTTGTCGAAGGATGGCGGCGTTCTGATACCGCTGGATAATTACGGTTTCAGTCAGCGGTTCGGCTGGATCAACGACCGGTTTGGCGTTTCCTGGCAACTCAACTATGCCGGCTAGCGGATTAGCCGCGACCAAGGTGTTGATGTGGGTTTTACGACGTTAAGGCCGTAGAGAAGTTGAAGATTCAGTACAAATACGTCCGTGCCATCTCAAAACGTTTCGCAAAGTAGCGATTGTCCATGCGCTCGATACGCACCTTGCCGCGACTCGAAGGGGCATGGATGAACTTCCCGTCTCCGATGTAAATGCCGACGTGCGAGAACGAGCGGCCTAGCGTATTGAAAAAGACGAGATCGCCGGGACGCAGGTCGCGCTTTTCGATTTCGCGTCCGCGCTTGGCGATGTCGGCCGCACTACCGGTTACGCGCAGGCCTGCCGCTTCCCGAAAAACGTACGACACCATGCCGCTGCAATCCAGTCCCGCTTCCGGATTCTTGCCGCCGAAGCGATAGCCGGTATCGAGCAGGCTGATCGAGAAGAAGATGATGTCGTCGCGCTTGCTGGCGACTTCCGGTGTGTCGGGCGGCGGTGCCAGCGGCGCAGTGCCGCAAGCGGTGATGAGGAGTGCGACCGCCATGCTCAATAGCGTGGCGCGCAGGCGGAGCAGGGCGGTCGTGAATGTCATCGGGTCAGCAATCCAGATCGGTCAACACACCGGATAAGAGTGCGATCATCTGATCCAGTTCCTCGGTCGTCACGTTCAGCGACGGCATGAAGCGCAGCAGGTCGGGGCGTGGCGAATTCAGCAGCAGGCCGACCGGCTGCAGATCGCGCGCCTTGTCGACGATCTGCGGGCCGATGTCCTTGCCGAGTTTCAGCGCGCGCAGCAGTCCTTCGCCACGTTCGCCGGCCAGGCCGTGCTTGTCGGACAATTTGGTCAGTTCGCGGCCGAGATAATCGCCCTTGTCCTTCACCGATTGCAGGAAACCAGGTGCGAGCAGCGTTTCAGCGACGGCGACGCCAACGGCCGTCATCAGCGGATTGCCGTTGTAGGTGCCGCCTTGTTCGCCTGCTTCGAAGATGGCGATTTCTTCTTTCGCCAGCAGCGCGGCCAGCGGCACGCCACCGCCGATACCTTTGCCCAGCGTCATGATGTCCGGTTCGATACCGGAAAGCTGATAGGCGAACATTTCGCCGCAACGGCCCATGCCGGTCTGCACTTCATCGGCGATCAGCAGCAGATTGTGTTGCTTCGTCAGTGCGCGCAATGCCTGCATGAATTCGCGCGTGGCGGGAATGACGCCGGCTTCGCCCTGTACCGGTTCCAGCATCACGGCAACGGTCTTGTCGGTGATGAGCTTTTCGACGCTGGCGATGTCGTTCAGCGTGGCCTTGTGGAAGCCGGGCACCTGCGGCGCGAAGATCGTGTCCCAGCCGGCCTTGCCGCTGGCGGACATGGCGGCGATCGTGCGGCCGTGGAAGCTGTGGTCGAAGGTGATGATCTCGTAGCGGTTCTCGCCGGCGGCGTTCTTGTTGACCTTGCCCCATTTGCGCGCGAGCTTGAAGGCGCCTTCGTTCGCTTCGGCACCGCTGTTGGCGAAGAACACGCGATCGAAGCAGGAGTGGTTGGTCAGCAGCGTGGCCAGCTTGATCGACGGTTCGTTATAGAAGGCCGGCGACGGGTTGATCAGCTTCTTCGCCTGCGCGTTCAGTGCATCCTGGATGCATTGCGGCGAGTGGCCGAGGCAGTTGACGGCCCAGCCCTGCAGGTAATCGAGATAGCGCTTGCCGTTGTTATCGGTCAGCCACATGCCTTGCCCTTCGACGCAGACGAGCTGCGGGCGGTTGGTGATGTACATCAGGTTGTCGACGGCATACTGGCTGAATTCCATTACGGATACTCCTGAGCGAATGAAGTGAGGGCGAAACAATAGGGGAAACGATATTAAAAAAAAAGCCACAGGACTGCCTGTGGCTTCGTGATCGGCAAATGCTTACACGCACGGCGTCCAGTGCTGGGGCAGCGGGAGACGGCGTCGCAAGTGTCTGGCGGTCATGTTCATGCAGGCATGGTAAGGCGTTTCCTGCAGGGCGTCAAAAGGTTTCCCCTTGAGTGTTGCAGATGACCGTTGCGTTACTTCGGCGACATGGTTTCTTCCGCCTTACCTTCGCTATTCGTCCGAGACCACGCCTTGCGCCATGTCGGCTTCCGATGTGAAGGCATCCGCGTAGAACTCGTCGGCCGGCAGCTTGCATTGTGCAGCGAAGTCGTTCCGTGCGGCATCGACCATGGCCGGTGCGCCGCAGGCATAAACCTGATGGCCCGACAGGTCGGGCAGGTCTTCCATCACGGCGTAGTGGACGAAGCCGACGCGGCCGTCCCACTGGTCTTCCGGCTGCGCGTTCGAGATGACCGGCACGTAACGGAAGCCCGGGATCGTGCGTGCCCATTCCTCGCACAGCGCGTGCATGTACAGATCCTTCGGCCGGCGTCCGCCCCAGTACAGCGTCATCGGACGTTTGCTGCCGGCGTACTGCGTCTGTTCAACGATGGCCTTGATCGGTGCGAAGCCGGTACCGGAGGCGAGCAGCACCATCGGTTTGTCCGATTCCTCACGCAGGAAGAAGGTCCCCATCGGGCCTTCGAAACGCAGGATCTCGCGTTCCTTCATCGTGCTGAAAACGTGATCGGTGAACACGCCGCCCGGCATGTGGCGGATGTGCAGCGAGATCTGTTGGTCCAGATGCGGTGCATTCGCCAGGCTGTAGCTGCGGCGCTTGCCATCCTTCAGCATGAATTCGATGTACTGGCCTGCGCGGTATTGCAGGCGCTCGCTGGCGGGAAGCTGCAGCGAAACGACCATCACGTCGTCGGCGATTTTCTCAAGTCGGGCGACGCGTGTCGGCAGTTTCTTGATCGGGAATTCGCCGACGCCGAGCACTTCGCGCGCCTCGAGTTCGATGTCGCTGTGCGGATGCGCGCAGCAGAAGAGCGCGAAGCCCTGCTTGACGTCGTTCGGCGGCAGGGCTTTCTGCTGATGCGGTGCGTGCGTTACGTCGCCCGACAGCACCAGCCCTTTGCAGGTGCCGCAGGCGCCGTTCTTGCAGCCATAGGGAAGCCCGACACCGGCGCGGATCGCGGCATCGAGAATGGTTTCGTCTGCTTCGCAGGAGAATTGCCGACCGCTCGGCTTAACGGTGATCTGGAACGTCATACAATCGGGTCATGAAAATGCAAAACAAAAACAGTGCGGGAAAAACAGGCAAGCCGCGGCTGCTGATTCTCGGTTGCGGCGATGTCGGCATGCGTCTGCTGCCGCTGTTGCGGGACAGGTTCCGCATCTTTGCCGTGACGACGCAGGAAGAGCGTCGCCAGGCTTTGCGCGCCGCAGGCGCGATTCCCGTGATCGCCGACCTGGATCAACCGGCGACGCTGGCACGCATTGCCCGCCTGGCGCAGACGATCGTGCATCTGGCGCCGCCGCAATCGGACGGCGACGTCGATCGCCGTACTCGCAATCTGGTCGCCATTTTACCCGACGGGGCGAGACTGGTTTATGTCAGCACCTCGGGCGTCTATGGCGATTGCGGTGGCGAGTGGGTGGACGAAACGCGTCCGCTGCGTCCGCGTAATGCGCGTGCCGTGCGACGTGTCGATGCGGAAAAGGTCTTGCGTGCATGGGCGAAGCGCGCGCAAGGACGATTGGCGATCCTGCGGGTGCCAGGTATTTATGGAGAAGGTCGTTTGCCCGTGGAGCGACTGAAGAACGGTACGCCGGCATTGCGGCAGGACGACGATGTCTATACGAACCATATCCATGCGGACGATCTGGCGCACATTATCGTTGCGGCGCTGTTTCGGGGAGCGCCGTGCCGCGTCTATCACGCGGTCGACGATTCCGAAATGAAGATGGGCGACTATTTCGATGCGGTGGCCGATGCCTTGGCGCTGCCGCGGCCGCCGCGTCTGCCGTTCGAAGTGTTGCAACGGCAGGTGTCGCCGATGATGCTGTCCTTCATGTCCGAATCGCGGCGCTTGTCGGGTCGGCGTATCAAGGAAGAGTTGGGCGTGCGGCTACGTTATCCGACGGTTGGCGACGCACTACAGAAATAATAAGAAATCGTTAAAAAATTATTATAAAAATAACGATTTAACTTTCCTCTTCTTCCAAAAAACATTCTTTGCTATACGGGGAATGTTTCACGTTTTTCTTCCTATTATTCTGTTTGCAGACTATGCTGAATCGACGGTTGTTCGATTCAATACGTTGAATTTATTGATGTTTTTTATATTTTGATTGACGTGTCTGTAATGCAATTGCTCCGTTTTTATCTGTAATTATTCTGAAACTGTTCGGTTTTTACAGATAAAACTAACGCTAAAATCGATTTTCTACGAAGTTAAGATTGCGTTAAAGTTCCCTCGTCTGCCAAATGCAGTGATTCATGGAAAGCGAGGAGGCGCGATGTAGGAGTCGGCTTGTTGCGATCGAGTGAATGAGGAGACCCGACAGTCTTGCCGCAACATGTGGACGGCAGAGATCGGTGGCAGGAATGGGACGTGAAGAAGGCGTCCTTCATCAACCAATTAATAGAGAGCATTATGGAATTTTTACAAGTTTTCACCACGCCGGAAGCATGGATTGCACTGGCGACCCTCGCGATGCTGGAGATCGTGCTGGGTGTCGACAACATCATCTTCATTTCGGTGCTGGTCGATCGCCTGCCGAAGCATCAGCAGCAGAAAGGCCGCATGATCGGCCTTGGCTTGGCGATGATCACCCGTATCCTGTTGTTGCTGAGCCTGTCGTGGATGATGGGGCTGGTCGAACCGATTTTCACGATCGCCGAGATGGGCTTCTCCGGACGCGACCTGATCCTGTTCTTTGGTGGCCTGTTCCTGCTGTACAAGGCATCGACGGAAATCAAGGAATTGATGTCGGGTCATGAAGAAGCAGAGGAATCGCATGCATCGGTCAAGAAGGCCAGCTTTGCGATGACGCTGGCGCAGATTGCCGTCATCGACATCGTCTTCTCGCTAGACTCGGTCATCACGGCCGTGGGCATGGTGAGCGAAGTCGAAATCATGATTGTTGCGATCATGATCGCGGTCGGCGTGATGATGTTCTCGGCCAAGGCGATCGGCGAATTCGTCAACGCTTATCCGAGCATCAAGATGCTGGCGCTGTGCTTCCTGGTGATCGTCGGTGCGGTGCTGGTGGCCGAAAGCTTCGAGATCCATATCCCGAAAGGCTACATCTACGGTGCCATGGCCTTCTCGCTGGTGGTCGAACTGTTCAACATCCGCATGCGCCGCAACCACAATCTGGCTGTGTGCGATGTGCCGGAAAATCAGGTCGGCCATCAACAGCAGAACGTGCCTGCCTGATACTGCTCCCGAGTGACGCGCCGGATTGCGTAGCCGGCTTTCAAAAGCACCTCTTGCGAGGTGCTTTTTTTTCGTTCGTATCCAGCAGCGGCAGGCCGATCTGCTGACGGATTTTGTTTCGCTGCAGAAAAGCCTGGGCCTGGGATGGGAAGCGGCATCGGCCGGCAGC
>DATDLO010000196.1:0-2184 GCA_036519215.1 Oxalicibacterium sp. | reverse complement strand
GATTGCGTACGGTGCCAGCCGTTTCCACCGTCACCGAAGCGACCGAATCGGCGATTCCGGCCGAAGGCGCACCCTATGTCGAATTGCGCGACCTGGAAGAATGTGCAGCGCTGGCGCTGGGTTCGCCGACCCGTTTCGGCAACATGGCCGCCGCGATGAAATACTTCTGGGACGGTACCACGTCGCAATGGCTGGCCGGTGCACTGGCCGGCAAACCCGCCTGCGTCTTCACGTCCACCGGCAGCCTGCACGGCGGCCAGGAATCGACGCTGCTGTCGATGATGCTGCCGCTGCTGCACCACGGCATGCTGCTGGTCGGCCTGCCGTATACGGAAGCCGAACTGATGACCACGTCCAGCGGCGGTACACCCTACGGCGCTTCGCACTGGGCCGGCGTCAACGGCAATCATCCGATTTCTGCCGAAACGCGCACGCTGACAATCGCCCTCGGCCGGCGGCTGGCGCAGACCGCCGTCAAGCTGCAAAAGACCTGAGGAAGGCGTGAGGCCGGCATGAATACGCAACATCAGAAATTTTTCCACGTCGGCGCCATCGCCAGCCTGATCGCACTGATCCTGTTATGCATCGCGTGGGAAATGCTGCTGGCCCCGTTGCGCCCCGGCGGCTCATGGCTGGTGTTGAAGGTCATTCCGTTGCTGCTACCGTTGCGCGGCATTCTCAAACGCGATCTGTACACGATGCAATGGTCGTCGATGCTGATCCTGCTGTATTTCGGCGAAGGCCTCGTGCGCGGTACCAGCGATCCCGGTCCGTCGGCCATGCTGGGCTGGATCGAGGTGGCGCTGACGCTGGTCTTCTTTACCTGCCTGCTCTGCTATCTGCGCCCCTATAAGAAGGCTGCCAAGGCGTTGACCAAACAGGCGCTGAAGAAGGCTGCCGAATGACGGATTTCGTCGCCGCCTGCCGCCGCGCGATCGGCGCGCGACACGTGCTGACGGAAGAAGCAGATACCGCTCCCTACCTGCTCGACCGCCGCGGCCGTTTCACCGGTGCAGCCTGCGCTGTCGTGCGCCCGTCATCGACGGAAGAAGTCGCAACCATCGTACGGCTCTGCAATGAATTCAACGTTCCCATCGTGCCGCAAGGCGGCAATACCGGCCTCGTGCTCGGCGGCATTCCGGATCGCAGCGGCAAGGCCGTCGTATTGTCGCTGCAGCGGATGGAACGCATCCGCGCCATCGATGCCGTCAACAATACGATGACCGTCGAAGCGGGCTGCATCCTGCAACGCGTGCAGCAAGCCGCCGCCGATGCGCAACGGTTGTTTCCGCTTTCATTGGCCGCCGAAGGCAGTTGCACGATAGGCGGCAACCTGTCGTCCAATGCGGGCGGCACAGCCGTTCTCCGCTACGGCAACAGCCGCGAACTTTGCCTGGGACTGGAAGTCGTCACGCCGCAGGGCGACATCTGGAATGGATTGCGCGGCCTGCGCAAGGACAACACCGGTTACGATCTGCGCGATCTCTACATCGGCGCGGAAGGCACGCTGGGCATCATCACTGCCGCCGTTCTCAAATTATTTCCGCAACCGAAAGCGCAGCGTACTGCGCTGGCTGCGCTGCATTCGCCTGCCGATGCACTGCACCTGTTGACGCTGGCGCAGCAGCAATGCGATGCAGCGCTGACCGGCTTCGAACTGATGTCCGGTTTCTGCCTGGAACTGGTCTGCCGGCATTTTCCGCAGACTTCCTTGCCGTTTAACGTGCAGCCTCCGTACTACGCACTGCTCGAACTGTCCGATCATGAATCGGAAACGCACGCCGCAGAACTGCTCGACGGCGCAATCGCGCAGGCTTATGAACAAGGTATTGTCCGCGATGCCGTCACCGCCCTCTCGTTGGCACAATCGCAGCAATTATGGGCGCTACGCGAACGCATTCCGCTGGCACAGGCAGCCGAGGGACGCAACGTCAAGCACGATGTCTCACTACCGATCTCACGCATTGCCGATTTCATCAATGCCACCGGGTCTGAACTACAGCAGTCGTATCCCGGCCTGCGCCCGGTGATCTTCGGCCATCTTGGCGACGGCAACTTGCACTACAACATTGCGCAGCCGGCCAACGAAACCGATAGCTGGCTACTGCCGCACCAGGACGCCATCACCCGCATCGTGCACGACAGCGTGTGCCGCTTCGGCGGTTCGATTTCAGCCGAACACGG
>DATDLO010000195.1:0-6597 GCA_036519215.1 Oxalicibacterium sp. | reverse complement strand
GAAGGTCTTGTAGCTCTTCGACAGGTCGCCGGCGTTCTTGCCGAAGCCGTTTTCCTTGACCGGGGCGCTGAACAGCTTCGTGAACGTCGGCTTCACCCTGTCCAGGTCGATGCGGTCCTGCGGGCGCTTGGGGCCGGCGAGCGACGGCATGATGGTGGCAAGGTCGAGCTCGAGCACTTCCGAGTAATCGATTTCGCCCGCGCGCGGAATGCCGAAGAGTCCCTGCGCCTTGTAATAGGCGGCGAAGGCGTCGATCTCGGCGTCGGTGCGGCCGGTGCCGCGGAAATACTCGATGGTCTTGTCGTCGACCGGGAAGAAGCCCATGGTCGCGCCGTACTCCGGCGCCATGTTGGCGAGAGTGGCGCGGTCCGGCACGCGCAGCGACCGGGTGCCCTCGCCGAAGAACTCGACGAACTTGCCGACGACCTTCTCGCGCCGCAGGATCTCGGTGACGGTCAGCACGAGGTCGGTCGCGGTGACGCCTTCGCGGAGCTGGCCGGTGAACTCGAAGCCGACGACATCGGGCGTCAGGAAGTAGACCGGCTGGCCGAGCATGCCGGCCTCGGCCTCGATGCCGCCGACGCCCCAGCCGACGACGCCGATGCCGTTGATCATCGTCGTGTGGCTGTCGGTGCCGACCAGCGTGTCCGGATAGCACACGCCGTCCTTCGACTTGTGCACGCCGGGCGCCAGGTACTCGAGGTTCACCTGGTGCACGATGCCGAAGCCCGGGGGCACCACGCCGAAGGTCTCGAAGGCCTGCATGCCCCACTTCATGAACTGGTAGCGCTCCTTGTTGCGCGCGAATTCCAGCTTCATGTTGAGGTCGAGGACGTTGGGTCCGCCGAAGTGGTCGATCTGCACCGAGTGGTCGACCACGAGGTCGACCGGCACCAGTGGTTCGATGTTCTTCGGATTCTTGCCCATGCGGTCGGCCACGCCGCGCATAGCGGCCAGATCGGCCAGCAGCGGCACGCCGGTGAAATCCTGCAGGACCACACGCGCGACGATGAACGGAATCTCGTCGGTACGGGCGGCGTTCGGCGCCCAGTTGGCGAGCTGCCGTACGTGTTCCTCGGTGACCTTGTTGCCGTCGCAGTTGCGCAGCACCGATTCCAGCACGATGCGAATCGAGACCGGCAGGCGGGAAACGTCCACACCGAGTTTGTCGCCCAGTGCGGGCAGGGAATAGAACGCGCCTTTACGCGCTTTGGAAATCTTGAATTCCTTGAGCGTATTCAGAGTATTGCGCGACATGATTTCTCCTTAATGCTGAATGACCGATATGTGAATGTGGTGAGTGGCGCCGCCGCTTGTCGGCCGCAGAGACGGCACCATGACAATGTCAGCCTTTTCTGGCTGCCAGTGCCTTTTGCTGTTCGGGGTTGCGGCATTCGTTTGCCAGTTGCTGGCCCTTGCGCGAATCGAGCAGCATGGCTTTCGACGGGATGCTGATCCAGACCAGGCCGTAACGGCGGTTTTCGAAGCGGTTGGCACCGGTGCTGGTGCCGACGCGGCGCAGACGATGCACGGTGTTTTTCCAGCGCAGCGCCATGTACTTGTCGTCGCTGTCGTTGTTGTAAGTCGTGATTTTGTTGCCGAGTTCGCAGGCGTATTCGGTGACGACCGAACCTTCGATATTGGCTTCGCCCAGATCTTCCTCGGACATGTCCGGTACCAGTCCATCAGCACCAGCTGCGGCAGCAGCTTTCTTGGTGGTCTTTTTCGCCGGTTTCTTGGCGGCTTCCTTATGCGTTTGCGGCGCGGCAGACTGTGCGAACGCAGGTGCGGACGTCAAGCCAGCCAGTAGAAGGGCGCAGAGCAGTTTGTTCATGCAGGATTCTCCGTTCGATTTCATTCATCTGCCATCCATACGGACAGGCGAGGGCGATTCATTATTGTCATTCATAACAACGCATGCGAGGCCTCAGGCATCTGCAGGCCGCCGGCATGCGCACGTTGCAGGATGGTCCAGTAGTAGCGATAGCTGGCCCGATCGTGCAACTTGCCGTTGTGCTGTATCGGTCCCCATTGCGCTTCCTGTGCCTGCGACAGGATGGCAGCGGCCTCGTTCACTTCGGAAAGCCGCGGCGCGAGCGATTTGAGTATGGGACGAATCTGGTTCGGGTGAATGCTCCACATCCGCGTGTAGCCGCATTCGGATGCGGCACGATGCGCATCGCTGGCGACGACGGAGGTGTCGTTGATTTCCGTCGTTACGTTGTGCGACGGCACTTTTCCATATGCGTGGCAGGCGGCGGCGATTTCCAGCTTGGCGCGCATCACGAGCGGATGCGTAAACTGGCCGGGCGAACGCATCGCCGTGCCGGGGATTGCGCCGTAGTGCGCGGAAACGAAATCCATCACGCCGAACGACAGGCATTCGACCTGCGGAATCGCGGCGATTGCATGCACATCGGCCAGCGCGCCGTGGGTTTCGATCAGTACGTGGACTGGCAGCTTGTCGCGTCCATGCTTTTTCGCATGTTTGCCGATCAGGGCGACTGCGTTCTTGACGTCGGCCACGCTGTCGACTTTCGGTACGACGAGATAGGCCAGCTTCGTTGCAGCATGCTGCAGGATGATTGCGATGTCTTGCTCGAAAAAAGGGCTGCCGATGTCATGCGCGCGGGCGCCGATGCGGTCGAAGCGGTTGTCGTCGCTGGTCAGCAGTGTGCCGATCAGGTGCGCGTGCGCTTCTTCATTGCCGTTCGATGCGCCATCCTCGCAGTCGAAGGTGATATCGAAGACCGGCCCGAGTTCGTGCTGCAGCGCCATCGACTTGCGCATCAACTTTTCCGAACCGGCATAGTGATCGCAGGCCGGAATCGATACCGGTGGGTGCGTTCCCTGGAACAGGACCTCGGAAGGATGCGTGAGCGGCATGGTGTCTGGCTTGCGTTGTGGCTGGCGGGACGATGGACGGGTTTCGTTTGCGGGAAATCCGTCCATCGCGGGCATCATGGCAGCAGGTGTTTGATGCCTTCGCGCTCTTCGGTCAGTTCCTTCAGCGTCAGGTTGATGCGTTCCTGCGAGAAGGCGTCGATTTCCAGACCCTGGACGATTTTGTATTCGCCGTTCTCGGTCGTGACCGGGAAGCCGAAGATGATGTCTTTCGGGATGCCATAGGAACCGTCGGACGGAATGCCCATCGTGGTCCATTTGCCGTTGGTGCCGAGCACCCAGTCGCGTACGTGATCGATCGCAGCATTGGCGGCCGATGCAGCCGACGACAGGCCGCGTGCATCGATGATGGCAGCGCCGCGCTTGCCGACGGTCGGCAGGAAGACATCCTTGTTCCAAACGTCGTCGTTGATCATCGCCTTGACGGGCTGGCCGTCGGCGGTGGCGAAGCGATAGTCGGGATACATGGTCGGCGAATGGTTGCCCCAGACGCACAGTTTTTCGATCGACGAAACCGGTTTGCCGGTCTTGGCGGCGATCTGCGACAGTGCACGATTGTGATCCAGGCGTAGCATCGCCGTGAAATTCTTGGCCGGCAGGCTGGGCGCCGATTTCATGGCGATGTGTGCATTCGTGTTGGCAGGATTGCCGACCACCAGCACTTTAACGTTGCGCGAAGCGACGGCGTCCAGCGCCTTGCCCTGCACGGTGAAGATCTGCGCGTTGGCTTCCAGCAGGTCCTTGCGTTCCATGCCCGGGCCGCGTGGACGGGCGCCGACCAGCAGTGCGACGTCGGCATCCTTAAATGCAGTCATCGCGTCGCTGTGCGCGGTCATGCCGGCCAGCAGCGGGAAGGCGCAGTCGTCGATTTCCATCATCACGCCTTTCAGCGCTTTCTGGGCCTTTTCATCATTGATTTCCAGCAGTTGCAGAATGACCGGCTGGTCTTTGCCCAGCATGTCGCCGTTGGCAATACGGAAAAGAAGCGAGTAGCCGATCTGGCCGGCGGCGCCTGTTACGGCAACACGCATGGGGGCTTTAGCCATGTTGAATCTCCAAGAGAATGATGAAATCGGATTAAATTCTGCGGCTCGATTCCGTGGATCTGAATCCGATTCCGGGAAAAATTTCGCGTCGCGCAATGATACAGTCGAATGCCCGATTAGTCAGCGGCAGGGTGGGGAATGCGTGTTGTCTGCGGGCATGGTCGCGCAATTTATGGAATCAATCTGAGCAAGCCGAAGGCCGCGAACGGGCGGCCGGTGAATCGTGCGGCGAGTGTAGTCTTCCGGATGTCGTGCTGTCAATATCTATCTTATGTCTTATATAAGATATGTTATTTATGGATTTCACTGGACGCGCCGGATTTTTTGTGGTGAAATCCTTCCCCATGACGCCTGCCCAGCCTATTTCGTCAAGCGGTGCCGCACCCTCTTCTCCGGGAGGGCGGTCGGCTGGTGCATCGCCGCCGAGGTTCAGCCCGCTTTACCAGCAGATCAAGGCATTGATCATGCAGCAGCTGCAGTCGGGTGAATGGCGTGCGGGCGAGCTCATCCCCAGTGAAATGGAGCTGGCGAGCCATTTCAAGGTCAGCCAGGGAACCGTGCGCAAGGCCATCGACGAGCTGGCGGCGGAAAACCTGGTGGTGCGTCGCCAGGGTAAAGGCACCTTCGTCGCCACGCACCAGGAAGCGCGTTCGCAATTCCGTTTCTTGCGCCTGAAGCCGGATGTCGGCGAAGCGCATTATCCCGATAACGTCATCATCGAAGCCAAGCGCCTGCGTGCGCCGGCGGATATCGCGCGCCAGCTCGACATCAAGACCGGCGATTCGGTCGTCTTCATGAAACGCATCCAGTCCTTCGACGGCGCGCCGACGATTCTTGAGGAGTTGTGGCTGCCGGGGCAGTTGTTCAAGGGTTTGTCGGTCGAGCGCATGCTGCAATACAAAGGGCCGATGTATGCCTTGCTGGAAACGGAATTCGGCATGCAGATGATTCGCGCGGTAGAGAACATCCGCGCCGTGGCGGCCGATCGGCAGGCGTCCGAATTGCTGAAGATCGCTGTTGGCACGCCGCTGCTCAGCGTGAATCGGCTTTCGTTTACTTACGGCGACAAGCCGGTGGAAGTGCGGCGTTCGCTGTATGTGACGAACGGCCACCATTATGAGAATGCGTTGAACTGACGATGAAACATATTTCACTGAACGACGCGTCGGCCGTCATGAAAATTACATGGTGTGGCACATCAAAATCGGGGAAAATTACGCGTTCATCTCATTCGGGAAATTCACGCCATGACTGAGCCACTCAAAACCGGCAAGCCGCAGTACAAGAATATCGGTCTCGCCGATATTGCGCGCTACCGCATGCCGCTGGCCGCGATCCTGTCCATCCTGCACCGTGTCAGTGGCGCACTGATGTTCCTGCTGCTGCCGCTCGTGTTGCTGTTGCTGGACAAGAGCCTGATGTCGGAAATCTCGTTCGAATATTTCAAGGGCATCGTTTCGCACTGGTTCGTCAAACTGCTGCTTCTGGGCCTGATCTGGGCGTATCTGCATCACATCTGTGCCGGTATCCGTTTCCTGTTCCTGGATGTGCATGTCGGCCTCGATAAAGACAAGGCGCGACGTTCATCGGTTGCCGTATTCGCAATCAGCCTGCCGCTAACGCTGATCTTTGCACTCAAACTGTTCGGAGCTTTCTGATGGCAAACGACAATATCGGACCACACAGACTGGTTGTCGGCGCCCATTACGGTTTGCGGGACTGGTTGGCGCAGCGCATCACGGCAATCGTGATGGTCGTCTATACGCTGGTACTGCTTGTCGCGTTCCTGGTTTCAGGCGATATCGGCTATGAAAGCTGGGCCGGACTGTTTGCGCACCAGTGGTTCAAGATGCTGACCTTCGTCGCGCTGCTGTCGCTGTTCTATCATGCGTGGGTCGGCATGCGCGACATCTGGATGGATTACATCAAACCGGTTTCGATCCGCCTGGCATTGCAGGTTGCCACCGTCCTGTGGCTGCTGGCATGCGCGGGCTGGGCCGCACAGATTCTTTGGAGAGCCTAACGTGGCTGCAATCAAATCCAGCATTCCGGTACGTCATTTCGATGCGATCATCATCGGCGCCGGCGGTTCCGGCATGCGTGCATCGCTGCAGCTTGCCGAGGCAGGGCTGAGCGTCGCCGTATTGTCGAAGGTTTTCCCGACGCGTTCACATACGGTAGCGGCGCAGGGCGGCATCGGCGCCTCGCTGGGCAACATGGCCGAAGACAACTGGTATTGGCACATGTTCGACACGATCAAGGGTTCGGACTATCTGGGCGACCAGGATGCCATCGAATTCATGTGCCGCGAAGCGCCGCGTGTCGTCTACGAGCTGGAGCATTTCGGCATGCCGTTCGACCGCAATGCGGATGGCACCATCTACCAGCGTCCATTCGGCGGCCACACGGCCAACTTCGGCGAGAAGCCGGTGCAGCGCGCCTGCGCTGCAGCCGACCGTACCGGCCACGCGATGCTGCATACGCTGTACCAGCGCAATGTGCGCGCGCATACGCATTTCTTCGTCGAATGGATGGCGATCGACCTGATGCGCGACCATGATGGTGATGTCATTGGCGTCGTAGCACTGGAGATGGAAACCGGTGAAGTCATGATCCTGCAGGCGAAGACCACGCTGCTGGCCACCGG
>DATDLO010000194.1:0-2526 GCA_036519215.1 Oxalicibacterium sp. | reverse complement strand
CCAGCGTGATCACCGTGCCTAGCACCAGCATGCGGCCGTGTTCGCGAAACACAGTGGCGATCGGCACCTTCACCCGTTCGCCTTCGTCGATCACTTTCTGGAAGGCCGGTGTTTCGGTGATCTTCAGCCGCACGTACAGGCCGACAAGCACCAGCACCGCGCTGGCGAGGAAGGGAATACGCCAGCCGTACTGGAAGAACTGATCGTCGGTCATGCATTCGGACAGCAGCAGGAAAATGCCGCCCGACAGGAAGAAGCCCAGCGGCGCGCCCAGTTGCGGGAAGCAGCCATACCACGCGATTTTTCCCGGCGGCGCATTCTCGGTCGCCAGCAACACCGCGCCGCCCCATTCGCCGCCCAGCCCCAAGCCTTGCCCGAAGCGGCACAGCGCCAGCAGCAGCGGGGCGATGGCGCCGATCGATTCATACGTCGGCAGCAGGCCGATGGCGACTGTCGACAGGCCCATCGTCAGCAATGCCGCCACCAGCGTCGCCTTGCGGCCGATGCGGTCGCCGTAGTGGCCGAATATGGCGGAGCCGACCGGTCGCGCGAAGAAGGCGATGGCGAAGGTCGCCAGCGACTGCAGGACGGCGGCTGTCGGATCGGAAGAAGGGAAAAACAGGTGCGGGAAAACCAGCACCGCCGCCGTCGCGTAGATGTAGAAATCGAAGAATTCGATGGTGGTGCCGATCAGGCTGGCGAACAGCACGTTGGCGGGCGAATTGACTTTCTCGAAGCCGTTGTTGCTCATGGATGTCTTCCCTGATTGCGTTGATCCGGCGCGATGGACGCTGGCTGGCATGCCGTTTTACGAACCCGCCATTGTAGAAGATTTGCGCGGATATCCACCGCCGGCGGTGCCGTCAATTTTCAGTTGCCGGCGTAAGCTCCTGCCGCTTCCAGCGCGCCGGCGTCATGCCCATGTGCTGCTTGAACGCGCGCTGGAACGAGGCTTCCGACTGATAGCCGACCGTCTCCGACACCACGGAAACGGAAGCCGACGGCTTGCGCAAGGCATTTGCCGCCAGCGTCATGCGGATATCGGTCAGCATGTCGCTGGCCGAGCGGCCCATGCTTTCCTGGAAGTGGCGGGCGAAGGTGGCGCGCGACATGTTGCACAGTGCGGCCAGTTCCGGCAGCGTCCACGGCTTTTCCGGTTCGTGGAATAAGGCAGACAGCGCCGGCGCCAGACGCGGGTTGCCGGCTAGCGCCAGCAGGCCGGACGGCGTCTGCGCCGCTTCGCCGGCAAAGCGCAGCGTCAGCGTGAACAGCGCCGCCGACAAGGCATTCAGCATCGCATTGCCGCCGATGTTTTCATTGCCGGCCTCGGCTCGCATCATCGCCACCAGTCCGGCCAGTTGCGCGCCGGTCTTCGAGGAAGAAGCTGCTTCGTGCCCGGCGCGCACCACCAGCAGCGGCGGCAGATACTCGCGCAGCAGTTTGTCGTGCGGCCTTCTGACGATGAAGCGGCCGCACAGCATGTCGAGCCGTTCGCCGTTGCCGCCGTTTTCGGTGATCGTCAGGTTCAGCCCTGGCCGCTTGGTGGCTGGCCCCGGCGGTACGCCGCTGCCGTCGTGCAGGACGTGCGGTGCGCCATGCGGCAGGATCACGATGTCGCCGGCCTGCAAGTGGCGCAACGGTTCGTTCGGCGCTTCCAGAATCGCGTTGCCGCCGACGATCACGTGATACGGCAACTCGCCCGGCGGCGACGGCTCGTAGCCGACGCGCCATGGCGCACCGTAAGCGCAACGAATTTCCAGCTGCCCGGTGACCGGAATCATGTTCAGTAGGCGGCTCAGCCAGTCGATGGGTGGCGACATGAGGTTTTTTCCTGTGAGAAAAGTGTGTGAGACGAATCGATATTTTATTGAGTAGTTTAACTCTTATAAAACTCATTGTGTTTCCCTAAAGTGAGGACTCCACAACAACTGTTTTGAAAAGGAGTTTCACCATGGACCGTATCAACACCCCAGCCATCGAATCGGCAACCGGCGCAACGGCAGAAGTCTACGCACAGATCCGCAAATCCATCGGCAGCGTGCCGAACCTGTTTGTCGCGGTCGGCGCACACGGCCCGGAAGCATTGAAAGCGGTGCTTGCCGCCGAAGGCGCACTGGCTGCCGGCACGCTGGACAAGAAAGACCAGGAAACCATCAAGCTGCTCGTCAGCGTGCTGACCGGTTGCGATTATTGCGAAGCCGCGCACACGGTTATCAGCAAGATGGTCGGCCTGCCGCAAGAGGTGATCGGCAAGATCCGTCGTGGCGAATCGACCGGTGATGCCAAGCGCGACGCGCTGATCCATCTGGTGCGTACGCTGATCCAGACCAGCGGCACGATTCCGGCTGCGGAGTTCGATGCCATCAAGGCGGCCGGTTACACCGATCGCCAACTGGTCGAAATCAGCTTTGCGATTTCGCTGGTGATTTTCACCAACGTCTTCAATCGCATCAACGACACGACAGTGGATTTTCCGGTCACACCACGTTGATCGCGGCATGCCACCCGCGGCGAACGCCATGCCGG